>DASXNJ010000223.1:0-5232 GCA_036495145.1 Puia sp. | reverse complement strand
GCAGAAGATGTTGCGAGGGTCATCGCATTTACCTCCAGAATTTCGCTTTTCATTGCATCTGTCCACCAATGTTCAAATTGAATCATCGGATCTTTTTCTACTTCCGCTTCGTTTAAACGGTGGAGTGTGTATTCCTTTCTTATTTCAGCGATCCGGCTCATGACACAAAAATACATTATAAGCTCAAAGCTTAAAGCTTAAAACTACTCGTATCGGTTTACGGTAAACGGTAAACGAACATTGGTCAACGCTCATCGTTCATCATTCATCATCTAAATGATCGGCTGACTCGATGAAGGACTTTGAGGCGTGTCATTCGGAAACGTTCACAACTAAATAATCGGCTGATTTGATGAAGAACCGGAGGGCGTGTCCTTCGGAAAAGTCCTCGACAAAATCGATTCCATTTCACTGATTCTCCGCAGCTGACTTTCCATTTTTTTGTGCTGCTCAGTAGCATCCTGGAGGTCGCGGTTTAATTCTTCGAGGAATAACATTTTCTTCTGATATTGCTGACGCTGGAAAGTGGCTTCCTTTAATTTGTCTTCTGTATCCGCCAGGATACGGCTCAGTCGCTGATTTTCTTCAAACAGTGCAATTTGTTTTCCCCTGACTTCGTCAAATTCCCTGCTGAGTTTGAAATATGATTCCTGAAGCTGATCGTATTCGATACGTTTACTATGCGGCTGATCGAGATATTGCTCCAGTTTACGCAACTTATCCTGCATCTGTGAAAAATCTGCGTAGGCCTTATCCATTCTCTCATTCATTTCCAAAACCAGCCTTTGTTCCTGCATGATCCGGCTAATCTCAAGATCTTTTTCAGCGACCTGTTTTTGAAGGATGGAAATCTGATCACTCAAAACAGTATTTTTTTGCTGTAGATCCTGATACTTTTTTTCCGACTCCTTCAACAGTTGTATCTGCTGAAGTAATTTATTTATATGCTGATTATACTGATAAAGATTTTCCTGTGCTGTTTTCAGCTGTGATAAATAATCTTCTGTAACAGTAGGAGGTTTGACTAAGGCTTCTGTACGGGAATATTTTTCCTTTAGTAATACCAGTTCTTCGCGTAGTTCTTCTGATTCTAATGAATTGATCTTTTCATTTTCTTCAGATTCCGACAGACGGTCGCGCAGTTGTTGCATGGTTTTCTCCTGCACTTCCATGTCAGTATAATATTTCAGCTTCCAGTTATCATTATCGTTGATCCCTTCGTCAGGTACCTGCTTTTCTATGCGCATTGTATTGCGGGATGTCCAGAAATAATGTATGGTGATTCCGAGAATGAGAGCGCCCAACAGAAATATTATTATTTCAGGCAGTCTGACGGTTAGGGTGTAACCAAGTATTAGGGGTAATGTCTTCATATTGTTCGGTACTCAGAACAAAGGATTTACTCGGCAGGGCTGGATATTGACGGGATACAGGACGGTTGTAAGAAAATCGCAGAAAGCGATGATTTTCAGCATTACAAAATAGGGATATCCCCTCATAAATACAAGCTGGGCCTGAATTTAAAGTAGAAATACGCGGCTAAGCTGTCACCAAGGTGCCAACCTGATCGCCTGTAACAACTTTTTTAAGATTCCCCGGCTTATTCATATCAAAAACGATAATGGGCAGGTTGTTTTCCATACAAAGGGTAAAAGCGGTCATATCCATCACTTTCAGGTTACCGGAAATGCATTGCTGATAGGTTATTGTACTATATTTTTTAGCGGTTTTGTCCTTTTCCGGGTCTGCTGTATAGATACCATCCACTCTCGTGCCTTTCAGGATCACATCGGCCGTTATCTCAATAGCACGAAGTGAACCAGCTGTATCTGTCGTAAAATATGGATTGCCTGTACCGGCTCCAAAAATCACCACACGACCTTTTTCCAGGTGACGGATTGCTCTTCTTCGGATATAAGGTTCCGCAATTTGTTCCATTTTGATGGCCGATTGCAAGCGGGTAAAAACGCCTATTTTTTCCAGTCCGGCCTGCATCGCCATTCCATTGATCACCGTAGCAAGCATTCCCATATAATCCCCATGTGCCCTTTCAATGCCCGTTTCCTTTTCATTCATGCCGCGGTATATATTGCCGCCTCCGATAACGATGGCCACCTGAACTCCGAGATCCGTAATTGTTTTGATATCGGCCGCATATTGGGCGATCACCGTATTATCAAAACCGAAACTTTTATCACCCATCAGGGCTTCACCAGACAATTTCAATAGTACACGGGTGTATTTTGGAAGCATAAATTGTTTTGATTAATGCAAAGAAACGTAATCAATTTAAGAAATCGGAGATTTGAAATTCTCAAACTTTACATCGGTTACAATTGCGGCACCATTATTTAAGTTCTCCAAAACAAATATTTGCAATCTTCAAATAACAGGGCAAAAAAAATCCCGCTTGAAAGCGGGATATAAGTTAACCTAACTGAACTCTTTTAAACTGGGTTACTTTGAGACCAGCATCTACTGATTTCATATGTTCTGCCACCGTTTTAGAAGGATCCTTCACAAACGGCTGGGCCGTTAATGTATTCTCTTTGAAAAATGCATTCAGTTTCCCGGTTGCGATTTTTTCAATCATTTCATCCGGCTTACCTGCCATCTTCGGATCGTTGCGAATCTGGTCGGTTACGATGGCTTTTTCTCTTTCAATCATTTCTTTGGAAACAGCATCCTGATCAACTGCTACCGGATTCATCGCGGCAATCTGCATTGCTACTTCTCTTCCGGCCTCCAGCGCCGCTGGTGTATTTATATTCAGTCCAACCAGCACACCCATTCTGTATGCTCCATGAATATAGGATGCTACTGCTTCCGCGTCGATTCTTTCAAAACGTGTAAGCTGAATTTTTTCTCCGATTTTAGCAACCTGGTCATCAATCTTATCAGAAATGGTTGCATTTTCTAATTTGGAATGTTTCAATTCATCCAGGGTTTTCACATTATTCCTGATGGCAACATCCATAATACTCTGTGCAACCGCAACAAATTCAGCATTTTTGGAAACGAAATCTGTTTCGCAGGCCAGTGTAATAATCAAACCCGTTTTTTGATCAGCCGTTGTTTTAGCAATGATCACACCTTCTTTCGCTTCACGATCACTGCGCAGGGCGGCTACTTTCTGACCTTTTTTTCTCAGGTAGTCAATTGCTTTTTCAAAATCCCCGCCGCTTTCGACAAGCGCTTTACGACAGTCCATCATACCCGCGCCGGTTGTCTGGCGGAGTTTGTTTATTTCGGCTGCTGTAATAGTTGTAGTAGTTGACATGTAATTTTTTTTAGATTGATAATATCCAATCTCACTCAATTTCTTGAGCGTTTGGCCTTCAGCGTTGGGCGTTCAGCCCTTATGCCTTCAGCTTAAATTATCTCGCTCCTGTACGACGACCGCTGTTCGGAACACGACGCTTTGGTGCACCTGGTGTTCTGGCAGTTTTGTCTACTCCCCCTCTTCCACGGGCAGCTTCGCTTTCGGCCTCTGCCTGAATACGGGCTGCTTTCTTTTCATTTTCATCGCCGGTGATATCTTCCACATTATCGTCGTCCTTTGCAGCCTGTCTTTCGGTAAGACCTTCTGCAATGGCAGCAGCGATATAGTTTACAATAATAGCGATGGATTTTGTTGCATCATCATTGGAAGGAATTGCGAAATCAACCTTGTTCGGGTCAGAATTCGTATCTACCATTCCAAATGTAGTGATCCCCAATTTTTTGGCTTCTGCCAGTGCAATATGTTCATGACCGATATCAATCAGGAAAAGAGCAGCTGGAACACGACCAAGTTGTGCGATACCGCCCAGTACTTTTTCCATCTTATCCTTATCACGAGCCAGTGTGAGGCGTTCTTTTTTTGTAATACTGTCGAAGGTTCCGTCAGTCAGCATTTTTTCAATACTCTGCATCTTCTTAACGCTCTTACGAACGGTATTAAAATTGGTGAGCATACCCCCCAGCCAGCGTTCAGTAACGAATGGCATGGTTACTCTTTTTGCACATTCGGTAACAATTTCCTTTGCCTGCTTTTTGGTGCCGACAAACATGATCTTCTTACCGGATTTTGCAATCTGCTTTAAAGCAGCGGATGCTTCCTGGAGTGCTTCTGTAGTTTTATTCAGGTCGATGATATGGATGCCTTTCTTCTCCGCGAAGATGTATGGCAGCATTTTCGGATTCCATTTTTTACGCAAATGCCCGAAATGCACGCCTGCTTCCAATAACTGTTGCTGAAGTGAAGTATTCTGTTCCATAATGATTAAACTTTAAGCCCTGGTCGCGGAACCCGGCTTTCAACTTATTTGAATTAATAGAATTAACGTTTGCTGAACTGGAAGCTTCTTCTTGCTTTTTTGCGTCCTGGTTTTTTACGTTCAACCTTTCTTGGATCACGGTGAAGCAAGCCGGCCGCTTTCATGGCCGGACGAAATTCCGGATTTACTTCAAGCAATGCTCTTGCGATACCCAGTTTACAGGCTTCTGCCTGACCCTTGATACCACCGCCCGTTGCATTGATTTGAATATCGTATTTGTCGAGGGACTCTATTGTTTTTAAAGGCAGATCTACCTGGTTCTGCAAATAGGCCAGTGAGAAATAATCCTTGTAGTCCTTGTCGTTAATAACGATTTTGCCTGTACCGCGGGTAAGAAAAATGCGTGTAACCGCTGTTTTCCGTCGTCCCGTGGCAAGTTTTTGTTTTTCCATTCTCAGTTAAATTTTAATTCTTTAGGTTGTTGTGCACCGTGCGGATGATTAGCTCCGACATACACAAATAATTTCTTGTACATCTTGCGTCCAAGTCTGTTTTTTGGCAGCATACCTTTCACGGCTCTTTCAAGTATCGCCTCCGGTCTGCGTTTCAACAGATTTTTTGCAGTTTCTTCCTTCTTTCCTCCCGGATAACCGGAAAAATTGATGTAGATCTTGTCTTCCAGTTTGTTCCCGGAAAAAATTACTTTTTCTGCATTTGTAATAATTACAAAATCTCCACAGTCAACATGTGGTGTATAATAAACTTTATTCTTGCCACGCAGAATTGCTGCAATTCTGGCACTCATGCGGCCAACGGTTTGATTAGTACCGTCTACAACCCACCAATCCCGTTGTACGGTAGCCTCGTTCGCATGTTTTGTAACGAAATGTAATTTGCTCATGATTCTGTTTTTGATTTACCACCGCTATCCCGGTAGCTAATTTAAAGGACGGCAAAGGTAGGAGGATTGCAT
>DASXNJ010000222.1:0-2359 GCA_036495145.1 Puia sp. | reverse complement strand
GGAGTACCTCTATAAATATCCTCAGCAGGCATTCCCCTATCAGCAACTCATTCAGGAAAACCGCATACGTTCAAAGCATGAACCGGAATTTGAGATCCTTGACACCGGCGTATTCGATGACGATGAATATTTTGACGTGCTCGTCACCTATGCAAAACAGAATTCCAATGATATATTTATAAAAATTGATGTAACCAACCGCTATCATCAGGCCGCCGAGATAACGGTTCTTCCTACGTTATGGTTCTACAATAAATGGAATGAGGACCCACAAACGAAACCGGATATCAGCCTGCGCAATAAAAATTCGGTACTGGCAACACATCCACGGCTCGGTGATTATTATTTATATTTTCAGACACCCAAACATAAATGGTTTACAGAAAATATTACGAATAAGGAAAAAGTGATGGGAGTGCCCAATGAATCACCATTTGTAAAAGACGCTTTTCATTCAGCCCTTATCAAAGGTGAAAATCTGGATGCATTGAAGAAACGAAAAAACGGAACTAAATTTTCACCTGTATATAAACTTCGGCTGGAAGGAGGAAAAACAGAAAGTATCTATCTGCGACTTTCCAATAAAGCAATTGCCAATCCATTTACATTAGGATTCAAAAAAATCTTTGAAGTCAGAAAACAGGAAGCCAATCTGTTTTATGATGCAATCCTTCATCCTTCAACAACACCTGAATTTAAATTGTTGCAAAGACAGGCCTTGTCCGGCATACTTTGGAGCAAACAATACTATCATTTTGATGTTGAAAAATGGCTGACGAGCAGCGACGGTATCAGCCCGGTGAATGACGGCAAAAAATTTGGTCGTAACCACGATTGGAAACACCTGAAAAACCAGGATATTATCGCCATGCCTGATAAATGGGAATATCCCTGGTATGCCGCCTGGGACATGGCCTTCCAATGTATCCCCATGTCGATGGTGGATCCGGGATTCTCAAAAAATCAGTTGCTGCTCATTATGCGCGAATGGTATATGAAACCCGACGGTCAATTGCCTGCCTATGAATGGAATTTCAGCGACGTAAATCCACCGGTGCAGGCCTGGGCCGCATTGTCAGTGTATAAGATCGAAGGAGAAAAAACGGGAATCTATGATGTGGATTTTCTAAAAAGAATTTTTCAAAAGCTGCTGATCAACTTCACCTGGTGGGTAAACCGAAAGGATCCAAATGGGAATAATATGTTTGAAGGCGGCTTCCTCGGACTGGACAACATCGGTGTATTTAACAGGAGTATCGAACTGCCCGGTCAAATGCAGCTTGAACAGGCCGACGGGACCAGCTGGATGGGCATGTATGCGCTTAATATGATGGACATGGCTCTGGAAATTGCTATGAAAGACATCACGTTTGAAGATACGGCAACAAAGTTTTTTGAACAGTTTGTATTGATTGCCGAGGCTCTGAACGAACAGGGCATGTGGAATGAGGATGACCGTTTTTTTTATGACACGCTTGCCGTAGCAGGTTCTGCACCTATTCAGCTCCGAATACATTCTATCGTGGGTATCACCACTCTCTTTGCTGTATCCATTATAGAAAAGAAAAAGCTGGACAAACTGGTTGATTTTCGAAAACGCATCAGCTGGTTTGAAAACTACCGTTTAAAAAATAATAAGTTCTGGCCAAATGAAGAAAAAACGGATGGTGACACAATCTTACTTTCTCTGATTCCCCGCGATCGTCTTGTAAGTCTGCTCGAAAGATTGTTGAATGAAGATGAATTTCTATCACCGGGGGGAATAAGGGCTCTTTCTAAATTTCATGAAGAAAACCCCTACTCGGTTCGGATAGATAATGTTGATTATAATATCCAGTACGATCCCGGGGATTCCACATCAAATCTTTTTGGCGGTAATTCAAATTGGCGTGGACCCGTTTGGATGCCGATCAATTATCTGATTATACAATCTATTCGTAAATACGGTAACTTTTATGGTAACGCTTTAAAAGTTGAATGCCCGGTCGGCTCGGGTGTATATATGAATCTAGAAGAAGTGGCAGATTTTCTCACCCAGCGCGTGATCAGTTTATTTTTGCCTGATATCTCAGGCAGTGTGCCTCAATATGGCAAGTACAATTGGTTTTATCAGCAGCCGGGTAATGAACATCTAAATCTTTTCTACGAATATTTTCACGGGGACAGCGGTATGGGACTCGGTGCCTGCCACCAGACTGGCTGGACGGCCTGCCTGGCTGAATTGATAGCGGCTCATCAGGAAAGTATTTTAAAACGTCAGACTGAACCAACACCGCATATCACCGTGGTTGCCTAGCTTTTTGTAGTTTCATCTTTTCTTATGGATCAAATTAGTAAAGACATCTGCGATCTGTTTGCC
>DASXNJ010000221.1:0-5970 GCA_036495145.1 Puia sp. | reverse complement strand
CCGACCGAGCATCGGATCATGGGTAACATACGGTCTCGGAACAGAGAATCAAAACCTGCCAGGATTTATCGTACTGACAAGTGGCGGCAAGACACCGGATGCAGGCAAGAGCGTTTGGGGAAGCGGGTTTCTGCCCAGTGTATATCAGGGAGTGCAGTGCAGAAATGAAGGCGCTCCCGTATTGTTTATGAATGATCCGGATGGCATGGATCGTGGTTTGAGAAAAGCTTCTATTGATGCCATCAACGATGTGAATCAGCAGGAATTTGCAGACTATCACGATCCCGAAATCTTGTCCCGCATCTCTCAATACGAAATGGCTTACAAGATGCAGATCGCGGCGCCTGAAGTAATGAATATCAACAATGAACCGGAATATATACACGAAATGTATGGCACCAAACCCGGACGGGCCTGTTTTGCAAACAATGTATTGCTTGCGAGAAAACTGGTAGAAAAGGGTGTGCGCTTTGTGCAGTTGTTTGACTGGGGCTGGGACAGTCATGGCTCCGAAGCAGATCTCGCAATTGACATTGGCTTTATCAACAAATGCCATGAAGTGGATAAATCCATCACGGCATTGATCCTGGATTTGAAACAACGTGGATTGCTGGAAGAAACACTGGTCGTATGGGGCGGTGAATTCGGCCGCACGCCGATGATGGAAAATCGTGAAGGGAAAAAAATGCCTTTCAAGGGAAGGGATCATCATACGGAAGCATTTACGATCTGGATGGCAGGCGCCGGTATTAAGAAAGGAGGCAGTCATGGCGAAACAGATGAAATCGGATACAGCACGGTCAGCGGGAAAGTTGAACCCTTCGATATTCAGGCAACCATTCTGAATCAGCTCGGATTTGATCACGAGAAATTTACTTATCAGTTTCAGGGAAGACCATTCAGGTTAACAGATACGAGAGGAAAAGTGATTGAAGAAATTCTTGCCTGATGTTTTTATATTCATGAATTCATTGAACCATCCTAACCAGATTTTATCTATTGAAACGTAGAAATTTTTTACAAACCATGGGAACCGCAGCAGCAGCTGTTCAGTTCTCTCCTGCTTTAGCATCTTCTATTCTTCCAAATACCAACATGAATAATTTTAAACTAAAACTGCTCGCCACCAACTGGGGCTTTAATGGCACGCTCGATGAATATTGCGCGAAGGTTAAAAAAGAAGGATACGACGGAATAGAAATCTGGTGGCCGCTGGAAAAGAAGGACCAGGACGAATTATTTTCTGTATTGAAAAAATATGAGCTGGAAGTAGGTTTTTTAACTGCGGGCTCGGACAGTGATTATAAAAAACATTTTGAACAGTTCACGCAGATGATCGATGCGGCAGCGCATGAATCAGTTCAGCGTCCATTGTATATCAATTGTCATTCTGGCCGGGATTATTTTACTTCCGACCAGGGAAAGACTTTTATAGACCATACGATTACCCTCGCCAAATCAACAGGTATTAAAATTTGTCATGAAACGCATCGCTCACGGTTGTTGTATTCAGCTCCGGTCGCACGGCATTATTTAGAAACCATTCCGGATCTGCGCGTGACCTTTGATGTCTCACATTGGTGCAACGTACATGAAAGTTTACTGGAAGATCAGCAGGACACGCTGAACCTGACGCTGCAGCGGGTGGATCATGTTCACGCACGTGTAGGTCATGCCGAGGGGCCGCAGGTGAATGATCCGCGCGCGCCCGAATGGGAACACGCGGTGAAAGCGCATCTGGCCTGGTGGGATAGAATTGTGGAGCTGAAAAAAAAGCAGGGTGACACATTGACGATCTTAACAGAATTCGGACCTCCGGATTATATGCCCACACTGCCCTATACGCGTCAACCGCTGGCAGATCAGTGGGCAGTGAATGTCTATATGATGCAGATGCTCAGAAATCGTTACCAGCAATAAAATAAATCTGTGTTTCTATCCATCCTGGAATTTGTCGGACACTTTCATCCCCTGCTGGTACATCTGCCGATCGGCATATTGCTGACTGCGATTTTTTTACAATGGCTCTCTGGTCGTGAAAGTTATAGATCCTATGCTTATGTTGTGCCGGTTGTCCTGTTAATGGGTGTAGTTGCCGCCTTTCTCTCCTGCATCTCAGGATGGCTCTTATCACTGACGGATGACTATGATCATGATCTTGTAAGCTGGCACATGTGGATGGGAATTTCGGTGGCATTTGTCTCGTTATTATTGTACGCTAAAACAGTTAATCCACGATTTGGGATAAATCGAAAACTGTTAACTCTTATACTCTTAACGCTTATAATAGTGACCGGGCATCTCGGAGGTTCCTTAACGCACGGATCAGATTATCTCACCAAACCACTGGCAGATATCTTTGGAAAAGATACAATTGCGAACGCTGTGATCAAACCGCTTCCCAATGTGCAGGAAGCATATGCCTACAGCAACGTGGTTCAACCTATCCTGCAGAACAAATGTTATTCCTGTCACGGTAAAAATAAACAAAAGGGAAAACTCCGGATGGATGATTCCCTCCTGCTGATGAAAGGGGGCAAGGATGGTAAAGTGATATTAACCGGAAACGCAAAAGAAAGTGACTTGATAAAAAGGCTTTTACTTCCTGTCGACAATGAGGATCATATGCCGCCAAAGGAAAAACCTCAGCCATCGGAGAACCAGATTGCTCTGCTGGAATGGTGGATTAGTCAGGGCGCCGTTTTTGGAAAAAAAGTGAAAGATGTTATTCAGCCGGAAAAGATTATTCCTGTTTTGCTTGCCTTGCAAAAAACTACGGTTATTGAAAAAGAAGCATTCGACATTCCTGCCGGGCCTGTGGTAAAAGCAGATGCGAATGTTCTTGAGAAATTGAAGTCACGCGGAATTGTTGCATTGCCTGTTGCGCAGAATTCCAATTATCTACAGGTAAATTTTATTACTGATTCTCTGATCTCCAGTGAAGATCTCCAACTTCTCCTCGCTGTAAAAAAACAATTGATATGGCTGAAACTCGGTCATACGAATATCAGCGATGGTGCAATAACGTTGATCGGCCAACTGGTCAACCTCACTCGACTGAACCTGGAACACACGCCAATCTCTGACAATGGTCTGCACGCTCTTCAATCTCTTGTTCATCTTCAATATTTGAACCTCGTAGGAACGGCTGTGACTCTTCAGGGAGTTCTGGCGTTGAAGAATTTACAGTCGCTTCAATCGCTTTACCTATATCAAACGAAAATCAATAGCGGCGATTGGGTCGAAGTATTTAAAGCATTTCCAAAAACAAAAATTGATTCAGGCGGCTATCTCGTTCAAACGTTGGCCGCAGATACGGTCTTGGTTAAAGTGAAGAAGGAATATTAAGAGACTTATTGAAAGAGAAATGGGGACAACTATCCCTGGCAGAGAGATAAAGCTGAAACTGATTGCAAAATCCGTCCTCGTCACGCACGGAAGAGAAACCCGAACCCATCGTTTTAAGTCCGCGATAAACCGCTTCTATTAATGCAGGATCATTTTGGAAGTGTTTGCAATTCCGGCAAACCGGTCCGGTACTCTTCAGTTGTATTGATCTCAGGACTTTCATATTCATATTTTAATGTGTTGCTACGTTAGCCCAGTAGTGCCCAAAGATGACGACGGACAAAATATATCCCAGTATAACGTTGATGACTACCCCTATAGTGAATGCGATAAAAGGCTTTATGCCGGTGTTGGCTAATTCCCTGAATCGCGTCGTAAGTCCAATGCTTAAAAAACTGAAAGTGAATGCCCAGGTTCGCAAAGAGGTAATAGGAGCAATCAAGGCAGGTTTGACCACCTTATTGTAATCTGCCAGTGTATTTCCATGAACAATCAGCGTTGTCAGAATAGAAGCCACCAGAAATCCAATCACAAACTTTGGAAAACGCCACCAGATCTGTCCGATCGGAACTTTAGCATGAGTTTCCGAACGTTCCCACATGGTTACGGAAATCAGCGCCAGAACAAATGCCCAGATACCGATCCAGATGTCCCGTCCGATTACTTTAATCAATGTATAAGATGCAAGTGCCTGGTCCGCCGTACCTGTAATGCCTGCGCTCGTTCCTGCCAGGTTTCCATAAGATTGAGCCGCGGCCAATCCGGCGGCGTCTGCAAATTCTGAAGTTCCTATCCACGCGCCACCAACACCTGTTGGTAGGTGCAATGTGCGTGAAACAAGCGGCAACGCGAAAATGAATATGATGGCCCAAAATACCACGAGGCTGATGGCAATCGGCGGATCTTCTTTTTTTGCCCGCACGGCACCGGCGACAGCGATGGAAGCAGAAACGCCGCAGACGGCTCCGCCCGCACCCAGCACAGCAGCCAGTCGCTGATCCAGTCCCAATTTTCTTGCTGTAAAGAAGATCGCGAGAAATGTAACGACAGAAACAATCGATGCCTGTAAAATAGCTATTGGTCCGGCCCAGATGATCAGTGTAAAGGGAAGTGTTGCACCAAGTAAAACAATACCCAGCTTGATATAAAATTCAACCCGGAATCCGGCATCCAGCCAGCGGGGCAATCCAATAAAATTTGAAATGATCAGTCCCACAAGAAGCGCTACCAGCGGCGGTTCCAGGTTATACTTACTGGCCTGATCCCAGTTCCCCAAAAAATAAATAATTGCCGAAAGAACAAAGACAAATATAAAAGATGGAATAAATTCCTTTGGCTTCTGTCCGATAAATGAGATGACGATCGTGAAGAGGCTCAACAGGACAATGAGTAAAGCAAGATAGCGGAGGATATTTTTCGAAATCTGATCTGCCAGTTGCGAAAGAGTCGACCACTTGGCAGGAGCCACAGCAATCCAGGAAATATTTGAATTCGATAAATAAAAAATATAAGCTAATCCAATAATGCCGAGTCCCAGCCATACGGCCCACCAATCTTCCCTGGCCCAGAATTTTTGTATTACGATCGATTGATTGGTCAATCCCGGTTCTATTGTTTGGTTACTCATAAACGGGTTCATTTAGGGATCAAGATAAGGGAATTCTTAAAGTCTACAACAACGGTAGATTAAATTATCATTATAAAATATCATGAGGATTTAAATTAATTTTGATCTAATCTTGAGTACACAATTTTTCAAAATTGATATTTCCCCTTGCTTATCGTTTCAGCCAAATATTTAGTACCCGAGAAACCCATGTACATTCTCACGTTTATACATGTGCCAGGGCAAATGAAACGAACGCACCGGTGGAGCAAATACTCCATCGGCGAAACCCCCGGCTGAAATTTAAAAGCATCCTGAAGCATATTGAAGCAGGATGACGCAGGTTGAAGCATAATGAAGCATTTTGAAGCAGGATGACGCAGGTTGAAGCATCTTGAAGCAACATGAAGCAACGATGAAATAATTTTTTCGAACTGTTGTTTACAGTAGTAAGGCGCCGAAATGCTACCCGAAGCGAGGAAATGAATGCAGGGAGATGGTGCCAGAAAAAATAAATGAATGATAAACAGAGTATAAACTTGCCGGATATGTCCCGACGATGTTCAGACGGATTACAGACGAATCTTAGACGGATTACAGACGATGCTTAGACGGTAAGAGAGAAATTTTCTGATTATTAATCATTAAATACGGTATTTTTCAGACGCTTAAAAGACACACAAGAGCAATTGTCTCTACCTTTTATACGTGTACACAACTCCTATATTGTAAATACAAAACAGATAAATAAAATTCAGGATAACCATATTTATATAGCCGGGAAGCAAATTCCTCTGAGTGAAAAATTCAAGACTGATTTTATGACCGTTATACAGCAGCGGTTATTTTAATGCCTGGAAAAAGGGTTGAAAAGATCTGCCAACCCGTTGAATATATTTTCTCCTTACAAACATCTTTAATTTATTTGCTAAACTTTATACATTTTCATTTTTAGTTAAGAACCGGGTTGAACGTGGAATACCCGGACGATATTTTATCAAATAATAGTTAAACGG
>DASXNJ010000220.1:0-9634 GCA_036495145.1 Puia sp. | reverse complement strand
ATGCCTGCAAATTTACGAAGGAATCAGGCAGTGTTATCAAGGTTCTCTCATTCATTTATTAGTTAATTCCATTATCTTCCATTTACAATTTGACGCATGCAAAGATTTCAGGGATTGATAGGCGTGGTGCTCATTCTTGCGCTGGCAATCGTTTTTTCAAACAACCGGCGCAGAATCAATTTTCGTTTGGTATTTTCCGGAATAGCACTTCAGTTATTGATCGGTATTATGGTTTTGAAAATGGCACCGGTTATCTATTTTTTTAAAATGCTCGGCAGGGTAATGGGAAAACTGGAACATTTTGCTTTCCAGGGAGCGGCTTTTGTATATGACGGTATTGCAGTTCCCGCCAAAGGGGGAGGAGTAATGAATTATGCGATGGGAGGCTTTGTGTTTGCTTTTAATGTAACGGCAACCATCATCTTCGTTTGCGCTTTGGTTGCCATGTCGTATCATATCGGTATCATGCAGCGTATTATTGCAGTCATAGCAAAGGCAATGAATGTGATCATGCGCGTCAGCGGCGCAGAGGCACTTAGTAATGTGGCGAGCGCATTTGTTGGTCAGATAGAAGCCCAGGTTTTAATACAACCTTATTTGCCCGGAATGACGAAAAGTGAGTTGCTGGCAAGTATGTCTGGAAGTCTTGCCTGTATTGCGGGAGGCATTTTAATCGTGTATGCAAATATGGGCGCACAGGCAGGAATGGATCTGGCGCCGAAGTTGATTACAGCCAGCCTCATGGCGGCGCCCGGCGCACTGGTAATTTCTAAAATCGTGTGGCCGGAAACGGAAGTAAGCGAAACGATGGGAACGGTAAAATTGAAAGTTACAAGCCGGTATGTAAATATGCTGGATGCAATAACCCATGGAGCCGGTGAGGGTTTTAAAATTGCCATGAACGTCATCGCCATGCTGATCGGATTTATCGCCACGATCGCCATCGTAGATTATCTGCTTTTGAAAACGGGCCACCTTTTTAATCCTTCTTTTAACCTGAGCCTGGACTGGATCTTTTCAAAAATATTTTATCCGTTTGCATGGTCAATGGGCATACCACCGGAAGATATTGCCAACGCCGCCACCTTGCTGGGTCAAAAACTTACGGTGAATGAATTTGTTGCTTTTAAAAGCCTTACTTCAGGAGCTGTTCCCATCATCTCTCAAAAAGGCCTGGAGGTGGTCAGTATAGCGATCTGTGGATTTGCAAATTTCAGCAGTGTCGGAATGCAGATCGGCGGAATCGGTGCCATTGCCCCTGGCCGGCGGGCAGACCTGGCGAAATTGGGTATGAGAGCATTATTCTGCGGCACTATGGCCTCTTATCTTTCGGCCACGATTGCGGGCATCATCATGTAAGAGATCCCTGCTTCATTACTGTCAAATTAACACGAAAGAGCATATTTGCCACCACGTACTTTGCAAACTGATCGCCGTTTCTTCGCCTCAGGGGGCGAACAATATGCGAAGAATATGCGAACGACATGCGAACATTATGCGAACAAAATCCTTCTCTGTTCAGGTTTCGGTAGCGACTAAACTAATATCTGACATGCTGGCAAATTGGCAGATTTAGATTCTGAAATATTCATCACATTATTCCTGCAACTTTTTTTCCCAGCTGCGGTGCCAGGGCCACACCCATACCACTCATACGGACTGCACAGAATACACGCTCGTTGATTTTTTGTACAATGGGCTTTTTTTCACTACCGACAGCCATAGTTCCGCTCCAACGCAGACTGATTTTGTATTGCACGCCGGGCAAGACAATTTCCCGCAGAAACCGTTCCAGTTCGTTCTGGACAGGCTCTGAAGTTCCGGCAGAAAAAGTCTCTTCTTGAGTTAAAAACTTGTTTCTGGCTCCACCGAGCAGCAGGCGATTGTCCAGATTGCGGAAATAATAAAATCCTTCATCGTAGTGAAAGGTTCCTTTTATCTTAAGTCCTTCGATTGGTTCAGTCAGCAAAACTTGTCCGCGCGCCGGATGTATGTCGAGTTCCGGCAGTAAGGTTTTTGCGAAAGCATTCGTGCAAACCAGTACCTGTTCAGCGCGTAGTGTCAGCGGCAGGTTTGTTTCCAATTCTACATGGTTTGAGAAAAGATCCATCTTTTTCACATCCACCTGCGTCAGGATACTTATGCCTTCAGACGAAACTAATTGTACGAGTGCTTCCAGCAGTTTACCTGAATGCAATTGTGATTCCATTTTATTTTCAATCAGGTGGTGCGAACCACCGAGACCAAATGACTTTATTTTTGAATTATTGAGCTGAAAAGTTTTTTGTTTTCCGGTAATACGCTGAAGCTGATTGTTTAGATTATCTATACGTGTTCTTAAAACATTCATGTCCGGATACCGGCCCGGGGAGACTAATTCGTATCCTCCCAGGTTTTCGTAACCGATGCGGGCAGCACTGAATTTTTTCAGGATTTTTTCCAATCCCTTAAATCGCAATTCCACCAGGTCAAGCATTTCGTTTTCACCATGCTGATTCGTATCCGATTCGAGTTCTGTAAAACTGCCAAAGCAGGCAAATCCCGCATTGCGACTGCTTGCACCGCTGGGAATAATTCCTCTTTCCAGAATGAGGACCGATTTATTCGGAAATCGTTTCTTTAAATAATATGCCGACCATAGACCTGTAAATCCGCTGCCAATAACGATAAAATCTTTTGGCGCAAAAAATGATTCGGATTCCCAGACAGATACAGGCAGCATTTTTTACAAATGTATTGCTTCTCCGTATGCCACCTCAATAGCATCTTTGACGCTCTCGCTGATGGTCGGGTGAGGATGAATACTGTTGAGAACTTCGTGATAAGTGGTTTCAAGTTTACGTCCGACAACTGTTTCAATGATGATTTCAGTAACGTTATAACCGATCATATGAGTGCCCAGCCACTCGCCGTATTTTGCATCGAAAATCACTTTGATAAATCCTTCTGTATGTCCCGCGGCTGATGCTTTTCCCGATGCGCTGAGTGGAAACTTACCGACTTTGATTTCGTAACCGGCATCCTTTGCCTGTTTTTCTGTAAATCCGACCGAAGCAATTTCCGGTGTGCAATAGGTACATCCGGGCACGTTATTATAATCGATGGGCTCGGGTGCATGCGCATATTTTTTTTCCTGAAAGGCGATATTTTCAACACATATGATCGCTTCTTTGGATGCCACATGAGCCAGTGCCTGACCCGGTGCACAATCCCCGAAGGAATAAAGACCGGCTACATTGGTATTATAAAATTTGTCAACTAAAATTTTTCCTTTATCAGTTTTAACACCCAGGGTTTCCAGACCGATGCCTTCTATATTCGCGGCAATGCCAATAGCACTCAGCAGTATATCGGCTTCCAGGGTCTGTTCACCGGTGGCCGTTTTTACCCTGGCTTTTACACCTGTACCACTCGTATCCACGCTGGTTACTTCGCTGTTTACCAAAATATCGATGCCTAATTTCTTATATGATTTTTCAAGTTCTTTTGAAATCTCTTCGTCCTCTACAGGAACAATGCGCGGCAGGAATTCAACAATGGTCACTTTTGTTCCCATCGCATAATAGAAATAGGCGAATTCCACCCCGATGGCACCACTGCCCACAACAATTATGCTCTTCGGCTGAACAGGTAGATTCATCGCTTCCCGGTATCCGATAATCTTTTTGCCATCCTGCTTCATACTTGGAAGTTCACGACTGCGTGCACCGGTTGCTATTAAAATATGACGTCCCTCAACAATTTGTGTTTTACCATCGGCTCCTGTCACTTCAATTTGTCCCTTAGCCTTCAGTTTGCCAAAACCCATCACTACGTCGATCTTGTTTTTTTTCATCAGGAACTGTACACCCCGGCTCATTTTATCTGCAACTCCGCGACTGCGTTTGATGACAGCTGGAAAATCCGGTTTGCCACTGGCTTCGATGCCAAAATCCTTTGCGTGCTTGATGTCTTCGAATACCTGCGCGCTCTTTAACAGCGCTTTGGTAGGAATACAACCCCAGTTCAGGCATATGCCTCCCAGGCTTTCCTTTTCAATAATGGCTGTTTTAAAACCCAATTGAGATGCACGGATGGCAGCAACATAACCGCCGGGACCACTGCCAAGCACAACTACATCATAGGCCATAGAAGTAAATTTAAATTGAAGATGATTAGATAATTTTGGAGTGCAAAGTTATGTATTATTGGATAATCCACCCGATCGGGCAGCCCGAAAACTCTGGTTAACTTATTATAATTTGCGTCATGAAAAAAATTCAGGTACTAGCCATTGCGGTGCATCCCGACGACGTAGAACTTTGTTGTTCAGGTACTGTGATGATGGAAAAAATGCATGGAAAAACCGTCGGCGTCGTCGATCTGACACGGGGTGAACTGGGTACCCGCGGTACACCTGAAATCCGTCAGCAGGAATCGGAGGCAGCTTCACGTATAATGAATCTGGATATCCGTGAAAATCTTGGTATGCCCGACGGATTTTTTAAGAATGATGAAGTTAATCAAAGAAAACTTATACGGGCATTACGCAAATACCGTCCCGAAATTGTTCTTTCCAGTGCTTTGGAGGACCGTCATCCGGATCATGGCCGGGCCGGCCACCTGATTTCCGACAGCTGTTTTTTGAGCGGACTCCGAAAGATTTCGACACAGGATGAAATGGGCCTCGAACAGGAGCACTGGCGCCCAAAGTATGTATTTCACTTCATCCAGGACCGGTTTTATGAGCCCGATTTTGTGTATGATATTTCACCGGTTTTCGAGCGAAAGCTGGAGTCGATCAGGGCCTATCAGTCACAGTTTCATTCCACGACTTATGATAAAGATGAACCCCAGACCTATATTTCTTCACCCGAATTCCTCGATTCTGTAGTCGGGAGAGCCCAGATGTGCGGTAAGATGATCGGAGTAAAATACGCAGAAGGCTTTATATCAAAGAAAATGATAGGGGTTGACAGCCTGGATTCTTTTGTACAATTTGACACATGATGTGCATAAACTCCTCGTATCCATCGTTATTTAACAGAGCTAAAGCAATTAAAAGCGATAACTTTGCAGCGATTTTAAGTTAAAGTGTCTTACCATGCAAATGCCAAAATTTTCTTCGAGTCCGCACACTTTCCATACGGACCTCAAAAAAAGAATAAATGCCTATTTTGATCAGACGGGAAAGTCAATGACGGGTAATTTCGGTCTATATCTGAAAGCAACTGTACTGGGTGTTAGTTTTTTAGCACTTTACACGCATCTGGTATTTTTCACCCCGCCTGCATTTTTTGCGATTCTTGAATGTATTCTGTTCGGATGTGTGATTTCAGCTATCGGATTTAATGTGATGCACGATGGTGGCCACGGAAGTTTTAGTAAAAGCAAACTGATCAATCAGATGGCAGCTCTGTCACTGAGCGTTTTGGGCGGAAATAGTTTCATCTGGCATAACAAGCACAATATTATCCATCATTCTTACACCAATGTGGACGGTGTGGATGATGACATTGATATCCAGCCTTTCATGCGCATGAGCAGTAATCAGAAAAGGCTGAAGATGCATAAATATCAGCACGTTTATTTCTGGGGATTGTATGCCATGCTTTACATACTATGGATTTTTATTCTTGACTACAATAAGTATTTCAGGAAACGTGTAGGTGAAGTGCCTCTGAAAAAAATGGGCGTTATGGATCACTTTAACTTCTGGATTTTTAAAGTGATACATGCTTTCATATTTATTGCCCTTCCCATTTACATGGTGGGCGTAGGCGCGTGGGTTATCGGATTTCTTGTCACAACGGTTGTTACCGGTCTTTTGATCAGTATCGTATTTCAACTGGCGCATACAGTTGAGCATACCACCTTCCCCGTTGCGAATATTGAATCAAATAAAATTGAAAATGAGTGGGCAATCCATCAGGTAAATACAACAGCCAATTTTGCCACACATAACAAACTGGTTTCGTGGCTGGTTGGTGGTTTGAATTTTCAGATTGAACATCATTTGTTTCCCAAGATTTCCCATGTGCATTATCCTGCCGTAAGCAAGATTGTTCGTCAGGCATGTGCGGATCACGGAATTCAGTATATTGAATTTCGCCGGGTACATAAAGCAATCGCTTCGCATGTAACTTATCTCAAGCATTTAGGAAGTGCGTCTTAAGCTTAAAGCCTAAAGCCTAACGCCTAACGCCTAACGCCTAACGCCTAAAACCAATTCAAGCATTTAGAAATTATATGACGTAATTGTTATATGGTAAATGAATTTATTTATTTCCAAACTTTCAAATTAGTTTTAGGCTTTGGCCTTTAGGCTTTGGGCTTTGGGCTTTCGGCTTTAGGCTTTGAGCCTTGGGCTCACAATGAAAACTTTTTCGGAATATGAGCAAAGTAAAAGTTGGAATCATACAGATGTCCTGCATAAAAGAAAAGGATGTCAACTTTCAGAAGGCCATTCAAAAAATCAAGGAAGCGGCAGCCAAAGGCGCGCAAATTGTTTGTCTGCAGGAGCTTTTTACTTCTCTCTATTTTTGCGACGTTGAAGATTACGACAACTTTCTGCTTGCCGAACCGGTACCCGGACCTGCAACTGAAACATTGCAGGCTGTTGCCCGTGAACATGGGGTCGTGATTATTGCTTCCCTATTTGAAAAAAGAACACAGGGCATTTACCACAATACGACAGCAGTAATAGATGCGGACGGAACCTATATGGGTAAGTATCGAAAAATGCATATTCCGGATGATCCCTCTTTTTATGAAAAATTTTATTTCACACCGGGCGACCTGGGCTATAAAATTTTTGAAACAAAATATGCAAAAATCGGTGTTCTGATATGCTGGGATCAATGGTATCCCGAAGCTGCGCGCATAACATCACTGATGGGCGCGGAGATCTTATTTTATCCTACTGCCATCGGCTGGTCCACCGCGCAGGATCTGCCAACAAATGAAGAGCAATACAACGCATGGCAAACCATCCAGCGCAGTCACGCGGTTGCTAACGGCGTACACGTGGTGAGTGTGAACCGTGTTGGATTTGAACAGAACGGGGCTATGAAATTCTGGGGTGGCTCATTTATTGCAAATCCGTTCGGAAGAATTTTGTACCAGGCTGGTCATGAACAGGAGGAAGTGGTTGTTCACGAAATAGATACGGACAAGACCGACAGTTATAGAACCCACTGGCCATTTATGCGTGACCGTCGAATCGATTCTTATCAACCCATCACCCAAAGATTTATTGATGGAGATTAGCCATCCTTCGCCAAAAGAACTGGGTTATCGTTTCCCGGCAGAGTTTGAACTTCATGCAGCCACCTGGTTAAGCTGGCCGCATAAGGAAGCATCCTGGCCGGGTAAAATTGCCAGTATATATACACCCTATTGTCTGTTTATAAAAGCGCTTGCTGAAAATGAATCCGTGCATATTAATGTGGTAAATGACGAAATGAAATCTTTTGCCATTGAAAAACTCCAGGCGGTTTCCGCCAATATGGAAAGCGTAAAATTTTATACAAATCCGACCAACGATGCCTGGTGCAGGGATCATGGCCCTGCTTTCCTGATTAATCCAGGTGCTGCGCAACCAAAAATTATCATCGACTGGAATTATAATGCCTGGGGAAATAAATATCCTCCATTCGATCTGGATGATCGCATCCCTACGCTCATTGCAGCGGCATATGAAATTCCTGTCTTGTACCCGGACATCATTATGGAAGGAGGATCAGTGGATTTTAATGGAAAAGGAACACTGATCACATCAGAATCCTGCCTGTTGAATGAAAACAGAAATCCCCTGTTGAGCCGGTCCGGTGTTGAAGCATATCTCGAAGCCTATTATGGAATTGATCAGATTTTATGGGTTAAGGACGGCATTGTGGGAGACGATACGGATGGTCATATTGACGATACAGTAAGATTTTTTAATGAGGATAGCGTGCTGGTTGTGGTAGAAGAAAATAAATCGGACGAGAACTACAATATCCTGCAGCAAAATCTGACGGATTTAAAAAAAATGCGGCTGCTGAACGGGAAGCAACTGAATCTGGTAGAACTTCCGATGCCTGATAAAATTATTTATGAAGATCAGCGTCTGCCGGCTTCCTATGCAAATTTTTATGTAGCAAACGGGCTGGTCGTAGTGCCTACATTTCGAAATGTTAAAGACGACAGGGCTTTGCAAATTATTCAGCATGCGTTTCCTGAACGCAAAGTAATTGGTATTGATTCAACTGATATCATCTGGGGACTGGGAAGTTTTCACTGTCTCAGTCAGCAGGAACCTTACGTATAAAGCCGAAGGCTTTATACAATGTGAGAAATGTGGGAAGTGTATTAGAATTTAGAGATGTTGGAATTAAATACTTAATTGATTTTTGATTTATCCAGTCAGACATTTGATTTCAAGACATTCAAAATTCAGTGCGGCATCAGAGGTCGTTACTGCATATTATTTATTAAATTCGCGCCCTGAACATTTGCTTTAAATATTAGGTCTCAGGCCTCAAAAACGATTGCTACATGAAAAAAATAACCCTGTTCGGTTTATTTGCCTTATTTGCATTATTAGCCTTCTCACAAAAAAAAGAAAATACGATTTCCGTTATTCCGGAACCCGTCAGCATGGTGCAGGGTGCAGGCTATTATAAATTGCCGGATGTAATTACCATTAGCATTCCCAATCTGCCCGAATTAAAAACGACCAGCGAAGATATTTTAATAAAGCTCGCTGCCACGGGTAAAAAAATTTCTGTTGTTAATGGACGGAATGCGACAATCCGTTTTGAGCTGACAAAAATACACGAGCCCGAATTACATGAAGAGGGATATCGTTTATCGGTAAAAGCAACCGGCATTGTAATAACTGCAAATAAACCTGCCGGACTTTTTTATGGTGCGCAAACACTGTGGCAGTTGCTTCCGCAGGAAATTGAGAGTAAAACGAAACACACTGATGTAAGCTGGAAAGCACCGATTGTAGAAATAAAAGATTATCCCCGTTTTGCCTGGAGAGGTCTCATGTTCGATGTAGCCCGCCATTTTTTTACAAAAAAGGAAGTGGAGGATTTTATCGACGTGATGGTTCAGTATAAATTCAATCTTCTGCATATGCATCTGACCGATGATGAGGGATGGCGTGTTGAAATCAAGAGCCTGCCGCGCCTGACGGAAGTTGCATCCCATAATGCAAAGCGCGAGGGATATTTTGGAACTTTTGCTCCTATTCCTGATAGTGAGCCCAGAACCTATGGCGGATTCTATACCCAGGACGACATCCGGTCGCTGGTGAAATATGCGAAAGACCGTTTTGTGGATATTTTACCCGAAATCGATGTTCCCGGACACAGTATGTCGGCGATTGTTGCATATCCGGATCTTTCCTGCACTCCTGGCGCTGATAAATACCAGGTCGTTTCCGGAGAAAAATTCATGGACTGGCCCGGCCCCGTCGCTTTGCGGGATAATACCCTTTGTCCGGCGAATGAGAAAGTATATATCTTTCTGGATACGGTTTTCTCAGAACTCGCGACGATGTTCCCTTTCCCTTACATACATGTCGGGGGCGATGAATGTGCAAAAAATTACTGGGAGAAAAGTGATGAAATTAAGGCACTGATGGCGAAGGAGAACCTGAAAA
>DASXNJ010000219.1:0-6818 GCA_036495145.1 Puia sp. | reverse complement strand
TAAAATCGAATGCATTGTCAAACGGGTTCGCATTTCTATCCCTATCCGTCAGGGCGCTGAGATGCCATCTTTTTTCGATAAAAGACAAAATACTAACCGTTTCATATTGGGTATGATCAACAATACCTTTTTTTGCGAACGGTGAAATGATGATCCCCGGTACGCGTGTTCCCGGTCCCCATTTCTTATCAATGACCGGCGGTGCCACATGGTCCCAGAAACCACCGTTTTCATCATAGGTAATGATGATCACGGCGTCGTCACCATTTGGACCATTGAGTACGTCATTGATGAGTTCAACGGTATGGCTCTCTCCTCCTTCCACATCCGAATATCCGGGATGTTCGTTATTTATTCCTAAGGGTTTCACAAATGATACAGAAGGAAGTGTTCCATTTTTAGCTGCCGCTACAAAAGCTGTTTCATCTTTGAGATGATCTGCTTTTGCCTTTGTTCCATCAGCAAAATTGGCAAAATAAATAAAGGGCTGGTGATGAAACTGAAAAGTCGGATCGGGTTTTCCGGCCAATGCGCTGTCCCATCCACCGGAATACCAGGCCCAAGAAATATTTTTATCAGTGAGTCTATCTCCGATGGTGGGAAGAGTTTGGTTTGGAACCAGTGTATTGGCTGCAGCTGTAGAGGGATGGGGCGCATTTACAGAAAAGCTCGTGTTAACTACAAAACCATCGGGCGTCACGGCACCGTCTTTAATCAATTTACCGGATGCATCCAATGTCGCGATGGATGTTGTAGGTGCATTTGGAAATACCGGACTGGCCGATGCTATCAGCCACATATGGTTCAAAAATGAACCCCCGAATGCACTATGGTAAAAATTATCGCAAAGTGTATATTTCTGTGCCAGTTCCAGCAAGGGCAATAAACTGGTTTTATAATAACCTTGTGATAAACCCGCAGACGTGTTATATAAAGCATATTTATCCATCTTACCTCCATCAATCTGCAATTGTTCCTGATAATAACGATGTAACACATCGGGCGTCATCTGATCATTGGGGACATACTGATCAATGTTAAAATATGTATTTGGCAGGTTGGTCGGGAATGCCAGTGTTCCTGAAACGGGAGGCAAAAAGGTATAGGGGTTACCATTCGAATCGACCTGTATAATATTGGATGGATCGGCATTTTGCAATCCGTTTGCACCGGCAAAATGTCCATAAAGATTATCAAAACTGTGGTTTTCCAGGTAAATCACAACAACATGCTTTACGTTTTCTATAGAACCATTACCCGGAAAAGAGGGTGTACTATTTTTTCTACAACCTGAAATGAAAAGTCCGCAAAGGAAAAGGCTGGTGACGGCATATCGGAGGGAGGTTTTCAGAGATCTACTATTATTCTTTTTCATGGTGTTAGTTTTTTTGACATTTGATTAATCTGTAAGGCAAAGGACAGATCACTGCGTGAACAGAATGTTAATGCAAAATGAAAATTTCATTACCAAATTTGCAATGGGTATTCACTAACTTTGCATCTAACGCCAGGGGCAGGAAGCATTATGCTTAAAAAAAATTTATACCATTTTTTCCCGAGGATTGTGGCAGCAATCATTTATCTGTCATTTTTCCTTGTGCAGTTCAATATTCATTTAAACGGAACTCCCGGTAATGTTTCTTATTTTTCATGTGATTATAGTTCGATCAATAATACACAACATTCATCGGACCGGCATTTAATACATTCCAATTCAAGACATACGCACTTTAAGCTCAATAAAAGGTTTCATCCGAAAAACCTGTTCATCGTACCGTTAATAGAAGATAATCTGGTAGAAATCAGTTTCCGGATTCAGACTCCGCTTGTTCATGCGCAGGATCCCCTAACAAATTATTCTTTCAATTCTCCTTCGCTACGCGGTCCTCCCGCATTTGTTTAATATTTCATTAAACAAGTCTTCTCATCTTAATCATTTTATATGTCCAGTTTCCAAAATGGGAACCGGGTGGCCATGGTAATTATCATTATATTCCTGTCGCCCAATTATATTTTTTCTCAAAAAACGTTTCTGTCATTATCTGCCCTAAATGACAGCGCGGATCATTATCTGCCCAGGCTACTCGAAAAAAGGGCACTGGTCAATAGTTCATCGTCGTATGTGACTGAAACCCGCAACCAGTTCCTGCCGTCGATTCGTTTTAACGACCAGGTGAATATTGGCACGGATAATTCCACTGCCGGAAGCTATTTCCCGTATGGTATCATTCCCTCCACTTCTTCAGGCGTGAGGGCCGAAAATGATTACCAGGCCGTTTCGGGAAATCTTGCTGTGTTGTATGGAGAATACGACCTGGTTGATTTCGGTTATAAAAATGCCCGCATCAATTATGCGAAATCCGAGCAGGCCCTGTCTCAGTCTGATCTCCAGAGAGAGATGTATATTTTGCATGGACGTATCTGCCGTGCCTATTTCAATCTGATGATCAGTGAAGCCAGGATGGCAGTCGAAAAAGAAACCGTAAAACGATATGATACGATTTTCAATATCATCCAGGCACTTACGGTAAGTGGAATAAAACCCGGTTCGGATTCTTCGCTTGCAAAAGCGGAATTATCAAAGAGCAGGATCACCTATAACCAGATCAATGAACGGGCAAAAAATTACAGGGAAGAAATTTCTTACCTGACAGGCGTTGCACCCGATCAGATCCTCACCGACAGTGTTCTGATGTTGATCGGGAAGAGAAAAAATATTGTTCAGACGGCAACTGATACGATGGTCAATCCGCTGATCGATTATTATGCGAATCTGAGTAGGGTTTATCTTTCCAACGAACAGTTGCTTTCAAAAAGTTATCTGCCGAAAATATCTCTTACCGCCGCATCCTGGGCCCGCGGATCCAGTATAGTTTATGATGATCAGTACAAGCCCATCCCGGACGGTCTCGGTTATCAGCGGTTCAATTACCTGGCCGGCATTTCATTTCAGTATGATCTTTTTAACGGGCTGCATAAAAAAGACAGATTGAAAACATTTGGTTTTGAAAGAGAAGCTTCTGAACTGGAATTGAAACAACAGCAAATCAGTCTGGCTTCTGCAACCCGTCAGGCGCAGAACAGTATCGATATCACCGAAAAAAATCTGCTTGAATTACCCATCCAGTATCAGTCGGCTGTAGATACATACAATCAGAAAATCGCCCAATATAAAGCGGGTATCATCACGTTGATCGATCTGACCAATGCTGCTTTTGTTCTGGACAGATCTCTGAACGATTATGCAGAAACCACCGGCAACTGGTATCTGGCACAACTGGACAAGGCCATTGCAACCGGTCAGCTGACCGGATTTATTCAATCCATTCAATAACTCATTATATGGTACGTTCAGCTTTGCGAAGGCCCATCACCGTTTTGGTGCTTTTTTTAGCTATTCTTCTTTTTTCCGTGATGGCGGTCCGATCGATTCCGATCGATATTTTTCCAAAACTCAATTCACCGGTTATCTATGTTATCGAACAGTACGGAGGCATGTCAGCTCAACAGATGGAAGGATTTTTCGCCACGCGTATGCAGGATCAGTTTCTTTATATCAATGGTGTAAAAAATGTAGAAAGTAAAAATATCCAGGGACTTTCCCTGATCCGGCTGAGTTTTTATGAATCGACCGATATGGCCGAAGCATCGGCCCAGGTGGCTTTACAGGTTAACCGGTCGGCGGCTTTTTTCCCGCCTGGTGCGTTGCCTCCGCAGGTTATACGATTTGACGCTTCTTCACTACCGGTGGGTGAACTGGTATTCACCAGTAAAACGCGCTCACTAAAAGAAATTTTTGATCTGGCGCTGACCCGTGTGCGACCTCTTTTTGCAACCGTGCCGGGTATGTCGTCCGCACCTCCTTTTGGATCCAACGCAAGAACCGTCGTGATAAATGTCACGCCGGAAAAATTAAAAGCATATAATCTATCCGCAGATGAAGTAGTAGATGCGCTCATCAAAAATAACTCGATCTCTCCCGCCGGTAATCTGCGGATAGATTCAACCATGTTTATTACAACCATCAATTCCCTGGAATCGACGGTAGAGAAATTTGAAGACATTCCGATAAAAAGTAATGGGTCCACCAGTGTTTTCATAAGGGATATCGGATCCGTTTCAGACGGCGCAGACATTACGGTGGACTACGCCCTTGTAAATGGAAAGCGATCCGTATATATTCCGGTAGTAAAAACGGCCGATGCATCCACCTGGGACGTTGTTCAAACACTTCGCGGCAAATTATCCGAAATGCAAAGCCTGTTGCCTGACGATGTTCATATCAGTTATGAATTTGACCAGTCTGTTTTCGTTATAAATGCAGCCAAAAGTCTGATGACTGAAGGTATTTTGGGAGCGATTCTAACCGGACTTATGGTGCTGCTATTTTTGCGTGACTGGCGGAGCAGCCTGGTTGTGATCATCACGATACCAGTAGCTGTGATGGGTGCCGTATTCTTTTTAAAACTGGCCGGACAAACCGTTAATATCATGACCCTGAGCGGGCTTGCCCTCGCCATTGGAATCCTGGTGGATCAGGCAACCGTTACAATAGAAAATATTCACCAGCACCTGGAAATGGGAAAGCCAAAGAAACAGGCGATTGAAGATGCCTGTAATGAAATTTCGTTTCCGTTGCTTCTCATTTTATTATGTATACTCGCCGTCTTCGCCCCCGCTTTTATTATGAGCGGTGTTCCGAAAGCGATGTTTCTACCGCTGTCACTATCGATCGCTTTTGCCATGATTGTTTCCTTTGTCGCGGCACAAACCCTTGTTCCTGTAGTATCCGTCTGGCTGTTGAAAGCGGAGAAATTCCAATATCGTCATACCGGTATTCATGCACATGCCGGACTCGCATTGAATGAAAACGAAATTGATGAAGTGGACTCTCATGGCGTTCATGAAACCATGGACAAGGAGGAGAATGGTTTTTTTCAGAAAATGAAAACAGGACTCGGCAGAAGACTCAAAAACTGGATGCCCAAACGGAAATTAATCGTCACCATTTATATTCTCGTGGTCGTAAGTGCCGCAGGATTTTGTTTTATGCATATTGGAAAAGACCTGCTTCCAAAAACAAATAACGGTCAGCTGCAAATGCGACTTCGTGAACCACAGGGAACGCGGCTGGAAGTTACGGAAAGCCTCACGAAGGATGTGTTGATTCATATTGACTCGATTGTTGATCACCATGTATCCATTTCATCTGCTTATGTTGGTATTGTGCCCAGCAGTTTTGGTGCAAGTAACCTGTATGTGTTCAACAGCGGAACGCAGGAAGCTGTGATACAGGTGAATCTGGATGAAGATTATAAAGTAAAGATGGAAGAACTCAAAGAAACGATCCGCCGGTACTTATCAAATAAATATCCGTCGCTTCTCATTTCCTATGAACCGATCGAACTCACAGAAAAAATCATGGCGCAGGGCGCGTCCACGCCGATTGAAGTGAGGGTTGCCGGGAAAAATATGGATGATATAAAATCCTATGCAATGGCCCTGACTTACAAACTAAAGAAGATCGATTTTCTCAGGGATGTTCAGATTGCGCAGCCACTAAACATGCCGACGATTCAGATACATATTGACAGAAACAAACTGGCACTGATGGGATTGTCGCCTGAAAACGTCGCGAAAAGTGTTACTGATGTTACATCTTCCAGCCGTTTTACCAATAAGAATCTCTGGCTCGATACCCGGAATGCGTATACGTACCAGACACAGGTGGAAGTGCCGGAATACAATATGAATTCGATGGAACAATTACAATCTGTTCCGGTTGTAAAGGGTCAGATGCGGCCCGTTCTTTCTGATATCGCTGACATCAGCACCGACAGTGTGCCCGGAGAATACGACCGGAGCGGGCCGCGCCGGTTTGTTACGATCAGTGCAAATATTTATCATAAGGATCTGGGATCGGCCACCCGTGCGGTACAGCGGGCTATTGACGAAATGGGTAACCCTCCTGCCGGACTGATCCCTGAAATCAAGGGAATGTCATCTTTGCTGACCGAAACATTGGAATCACTTCAGAATGGTTTAATGGCGGCTATTGTGGTTATTCTTCTTCTGCTTGCTGCTAACTATCAATCATTCGGTCTCGCAATCTCAGTACTTTCAACGGTGCCCGCTGTGATACTTGGCGCCATGCTGATGTTGCTGGCCACCGGATCAACACTTAATCTGCAATCCTATATGGGTATCATTATGTCGACGGGTGTGTCAGTAGCGAATGCGATACTGATAGTGACCAATGCAGAATCGCTGAGGCTGGAATACAGGGATCCTTTTAAAGCAGCTTATACCAGTGCCAGTATCCGTTTGCGTCCTATTCTTATGACGAGCCTGGCGATGATTGCAGGTATGATTCCCATGGCGAGTGGTTTGGGAGAAGCGGGCGATCAATCTGCGCCGCTTGGAAGAGCCGTGATCGGAGGACTGGCAGCGTCCACATTTGCAGCATTATTTATTGTGCCGTTGGTATACGGATGGATAAGACAGAAAACAGATTTTAATACAAGCTCATTACTCGAAGAAGATGAAAACAAGTAACTATCTAAATATGAAGAACATTATTTTTCCATGCACCATTGTCTGGATACTTTTCAGTGGTTGCCAATCGGCCAAACCGGAAAAAGCAAAGAATGCTGAAACGGATAAAAAAGTAAATTTTGTACTCGCGGCTGTCCAGGCAACGGGACCCTCAAGCATGATTAAACTGCCGGGCCAGCTGGCTGCTTATCAGGAAGTGAGCATATTTCCAAAGGTAATCGGATATGTAAAAAATGTGAACGTGGATATTGGATCAAAAGTTC
>DASXNJ010000218.1:0-8537 GCA_036495145.1 Puia sp. | reverse complement strand
ATATCTGGGAAGAACCGATCTGGTGCATGTACTGGACAAGCCCGAAATTATGAACACGGGGACAGCGGATTGGGACCATCCGGTGCATCCGGCTGCGGAAATGGAAAAAAAAACGCATGAACTGAGTGAAGTGAGGGTTGTAGCGAAACCATCCGTTTCGTTGTCGAATCCACTTCCAAAACAATTGTCAAAAACTATGAATACAGATTCCGGTATGAGTGCGGTAAATGCAGCCGCCAAGAGCATGCAAAGTGACGCGCCGGCATGCAATACCTGCGGCCATATCACGATACGCTCAGGAACCTGTTATAAATGCCTGAATTGCGGGAATAGTATGGGTTGCAGCTAACCTGTTTAAGATACTTTGGACGGTTTTATTTAACCCAGAACCCCATATTTCCATATGGGGTTCTTTATTTCGGCTGTCATCGTCTTTTACTTCCGGGAATGGGAAAATCTCCCAAAACACGTCAGGGAATTTGGGAGGTTTATCGCAATTTAACCCCGCCCGGAAACGTTTATTCAATATCCACAATTAATAACTATGAAAAAGATCCTGGCCCTGGCTTTGTTATTAACCCTCATTTATTCATGCAACCGCGACGTGACTCCCTATCAGGCTGCAACCAATCATTACACGAAGTGTAAGAACATGAAGTAAAATTCCTGTCATCCGATTTTAATCAATCAAGATGCTTCTTAGTACATTGTGAACCCAATGTATGATATGAAAAAGCTTTGGTTGATATTCTTCTTTTTATCAGTTGCATTTGCCCGGGCCCAGAAGTCAAAATCGGGTGCCATTATTTCCGGGCCGATGCTGGGTCAGGTTGAAATAAGAACAGCTTCCATATGGCTTCAGGTATCATCAGATATTACCTCTGCCAGATTGATTTATTGGAAACAGGGACATCCTGAAAGGAGCTGGCAGAAAATATATGATGGTTCGCTGGGAAAAGAATTCAATCCTATCCGCTTTGACATCGGCGGATTGGACATTAACAGCTTTTACCAATACCAGTTTGTATTAAACCAGGAGAAGTACTCATCCGGGGGAACTTTCCGCACGAAGGATTTATGGCAATGGCGCAAACCAGCGCCAGACTTCAGTTTTATTACCGGAAGTTGTGCTTATTTTAATGAACCGGTTTATGATCGACCGGGTAAACCTTATGGCGGGGATTCGATCATTTTTGAATCCATGGCCAACGACAGCGCCGCATTCACACTCTGGTTGGGAGATAACTGGTATACCCGCGAAGTGGACCTGCTGAGTCCCTGGGGTCTGTGGTACCGCGCTTCAAGGGATCGTGCGCAACCTGTGCTAAAAAACCTGTTGAAAAATATGCCTCAGTATGCGATTTGGGATGATCATGATTTTGGGCCCGATAATTCAGGCACTTCTTATGGCCTGAAAGAAGTTTCGAGAGAAATATTTATGAAATATTGGTGTAATCCGTTTTACGGAGAAGATCAAAAGGGAATTTACTCACAATTGTCCTACAGCGATATGGATTTGTTTCTAACGGATGATCGCTACTTCAGGAGCGCAGATGAACTGGCAGACAGTCTTAACGGGAAACCCAATCCGGACAAGCATTTCTTCGGACAGAAACAATTGCATTGGCTGGAAGATGCATTGGTTCAAAGTCTGGCATCATTTAAAATCATTGTGGTTGGTAGTCAAACCCTGAATCCCATGAGCAGGGATGAAGGATTTTATAATTATAGTTATGAATATCATGAGCTAATGGATTTTTTATACGAGAATCATATCAAGGGTGTTTTATTTTTGACAGGTGACCGCCATCATAGTGAAATTGTTAAGACTGAACGTCCCGGCAACTATGATTTATACGACATTACAGTGTCTCCTTTCACAAGTGGAGTTGCAAAAGTGAAGGGTGCTGAAATAGATAATCCAGCTCGCGTTCCCGGAAGCCTGGTTGAAAAAAGAAACTATGCCAGAATTTCTGTCCGGGGGGAAAAAAATGAGAGGACCTGTGTAGTCCAATTTGTAGGAGAAGATGGAAAAACGCTTTACAACTGGAGTATTTCTGAAAAGCAATTAGGCAGATAAGATGGTCATACATTTTGCATATGAAAAAAAACAGGTGTTGAGTGCTCTCAGACATCATTTTATTTCCAGGCCGGAAATAAAAATTTTACTGATTATTGTGAACGTGTTTACTATCCTGAGTGCCATTTTATTTTATATGCACAAAATCCAGCCTGTATCTTTCCTGTTGTTTTCTATCATGTGGTTTGTACTGTTGCTGACCTTCTGGACAATACTTCCTCTGAGCGTGTATAAAAAATCATATACATTCCAGGACCGGTTCAGCATGGATTTTAACGACAATGAAGTATTATTGCAAACTCAAAGGGGATCAATGGCCTGGGCATGGAATGAATTCAGCAGTTTTCTGGAAACACCTTTTTTCTTTCATTTGTATTTCAATAGCAGGGCCTTTTTCTTGGTACCCAAAGATGCATTTGCCGATTTAGAATCTCTTCAGGAAACCCGTAATTTGCTCAAGAGGAAACTCCTGAAACCAAAGGCTTAACGTCCAAATACGTTATGTTGAGCCATATTTTGAACGATTGCCCATCATTATCTGTTATGCACTATGGTCATCCATGAATGACCAGTAAATCAAGAAAGGCAAAAATGATATCATTATTAAGTAAACCATGGCCCTGGTATGTTTCGGGTCCTGCCATTGCCGGAATAATGGCTGTACTTCTATTTTTTGGAAAATCATTTGGATTTTCAAATAATCTTTCAAACATCTGTTCGATGCTTGGCCTGGGTAAACAGATCTCCTATTTTAATTTTAGCTGGAAAAAGCAGCTGTGGAATTTATGGTTTTTACTGGGATCTATAATCGGTGGTTATCTTGCTGTCCATTATCTGCAATCGTCCGAGCCTTTGAAATTGTCTTCTGCAACGATTGCGGACCTGCAGAAATTGAATGTGCCCTTTGATGGTCAATTAGAACCGGGTTCCATTTTTAACTGGAATTATCTGCACACAGGAAAAGGACTTTTCATATTTCTGGGTGGTGGGTTTTTAATTGGATTTGGAACACGTTATGCAGGTGGCTGTACTTCCGGACACGCAATTTCCGGGCTTTCGAATCTTCAATTGCCTTCGCTGATTGCCGTCATCGGCTTTTTTATAGGCGGATTATTTACAACGCATCTGCTGTTTCCCTATATTTTCAAATAAATTATTATGAGAGCAATTTTCAGAGCGGTAAAATATACAGTGGTCGGAATACTATTCGGAATTGTCATGACAAAATCTGAGGCAGTATCCTGGTATCGGATTCAGGAAATGTTTCGGTTTCAATCTTTTTTCATGTACGGAATTATCGGCTCTGCAGTGATTCTGGGAATTATTCTGGTGGCTATTATCAAGGAATATCGACTAAAAGATTTCTATGGACGTCCGATTAAACTGGCTGAAAAGGACAAAAGATGGAAAAAGTATCTGATCGGTGGTTCTATATTTGGAATCGGTTGGGCATTAACAGGCGCCTGCCCCGGCCCTATATTTGTTTTGCTGGGACAGGGATATACCGTTATGGTCATGGTTATTGCCGGTGCGTTGGCAGGAACCATTGTTTATGGCCTCCTGCGCAACCGGCTTCCTCAATAGAAAATCTGATTATTGCTTGTTAATAGCGGCAATCATTCTGTCCGCTTCAGGTTGCTGGAAATTTGTCAGACCACCATCACAGGTTAGTATATACGAAATCCCTTCCTTATATACATCCACGCGTTTAATCGTGTAGTCCTTGAATTCAGCCACATCCCCGTTGTTGCCGGATTTTAAAGCGGCAAGGCCCTGCTGGAAATATTTCAACTGGCCGATATCACGAAATTTGAGCGTTTTGATGATAACGGAATTATTGTATTCCTGTGTTCGGAACTGAAGTACATAACAGGTATCTGATGGCTTTGTAATTCTTTGCAGGCTGATTGGCCAGGTACCCTGCCTTACGTCCACAATATTGATGGTGGCAGAATTAACAATTTTGAATTGCGCCTTCATGGCAAGCGGTGACAACAGGATCAACAATAAGAGATTTTTCATACGAACGTCTTAATTTAAAATGAAGAATTAATGTTGGCTTGCGATTAAATCATTAACGATATATATCATCCGGTTTACCTGCGGCTCCTGGAAATTGGTGACAGCGCCGTCGTAACTAAGGATATACCATGAATTTTCTTTTTTTGTTCCTACTTTTTTGATCGTATAATTTCTGAATTCAGCAACATCTCCGTTGGAACCTTTTTTCAGAGTAGTCAGGCCCTCCTTAAAATATTTCAATTGTTCCATGGTTTCCAAATCCATCGTTTTAATGGCTACAGCATTCATAGTCGACTGATCCCTGAATTGAAAGGCATAACAGGTATCCGTAAAATAAATCACTCTCTGAAGATTTATGGGCCAGGGTTCCATACGCACAGGTATAAGATCAACGGTGGGATATGACGCGTTTTTTATCCAGTGCCCACCGCTCATATGCATGAAAAAAGGAATGAGAAGTAGTTGTTTCATAAGGATTTATTGGCCTTACAAGATAAAATTATTAGCGAATTAATGCAATGAAACAGAGCTTATTTCACTGAAAACGTATTGCCAGGAGAAATATTCTCTGCTTATCTGAAATGATTGTTAAAAACAGGCCAAACAGGCCCTAAGCGTAATGGTAAACGCTTAAGTCTCTGATTTGGCAAAAACGAAGATTGAGTTGTATTAGTAACCGATCGTAAATCGTTGTTTGATAAACTGTGGATTCTCCATTTCATCGATCAGGGCGATTGCATAGTCATCATAACTTATGGTGCTGTTTCCTTTATCGTCAAATACAGGATTGTCTTTTCCAAGCCTGAATTTACCAGTGCGAGATCCCGGTCCGATGATTACGGCAGGACTGAAAAACGTCCAGTCAAGGTCATTTACCTTACGGAAAACTTCAAGCGAATTTCTTTGTTCGTTTGCGCCTGCTTTCCATTCTTCGGGAAATAGAGGGGTGTCTACCAATTGTATTCCCGGTGCCACTTCGAGGCTGCCGGCACCCCCTACTACAATCAGCCGTTTTAGGCCGGCTTTTTTTACGGCAGCAACTTCGGATTTGGAAACATCAACGAATAAGGGATATGTCTCAGGTCTTGACCAGTCAATCCCAAACGCACTGATCAGAGCATCATGCTCTTTGATGGCAGATGTCAGTGATTCTGTATCAAGAGCGTCCGCCTTTACCCATTTTATATTATCATTTTTTATTCCGGTTTCAGGATTACGCACAATGCCGGTTACTAAATGACCGCGAGCGATTGCTTCTGCAGCAATTTTGGATCCTATTTTACCACTCGCTCCTATGATCGCTATTTTCATAGACCTTTTTTTGACTATACAAGATTATAATAAGAATTGTTGTAGTTCGGAACAAATTCAGTCTGCTTAAGGATCGCCGTATCAGAAAACGACAGACTATCTGCTCTTTTGCATATGCTGTCAAATGCCAGTGGAAATTGATGTGTATCATGAATCCTGTCGCCCGCAATCTGTGTAAAGGGTAAGTAATAAGTTAGATTTACTGATTGGCAGTTTTGAATTTGAGCAGGTTTAAAACCACATATCAATTCCCCCCGGGAAATAATCGCTGGCAAAGCCTTTTTGCCTCTGTTACATTTCTGAAGAACCCAATCATGGTTATCTCCCGTAACATGGAAAAGTTTTCCGGCACTTATTCCACCTTCCTGCCAGGGAAAGGGAAAATTATTTTGACAGAGGATCCGGATTTTATTCAACATATATTAAGAGATAACCATAGTAATTATCAGAAGTCAGAATTGAGTACTAAAACGGCTGCCCGTTTGTTCGGAAATGGTTTGTTATTTTCAAACGGACAATCCTGGCTTAAACAGAGAAGAATGATCCAGCCGGGATTTCATCACGATAAGATAAAGGGCTTGTATGAAATCATCATCAGATCGTCCGGGGAATTTATTTCCGGGATTCCATCGGGGGAGAATATAGATGTCTACTCCCAAATGCATAATCTGACATTTTCTGTTTTGATTCATTCCCTGTTCGATATCAACTTATCAGCTGGTACAATTTCTGAATTGAGCCAGTCATTCACAGATTTACAGGATTTTTTATTGAAGGACGTTAATGAACCATACAGGAAACTGCTTTATCCCCTGAGCGGCGCCTACCGTGGCGTGATTCAAAAATCAAAAAAAATAAAAGATATCCTCAAAAAAATAATTGCAGGCAGGAGAGAAGAGAAAGTACCCCATAATGACTTATTGGATATACTCCTGAACACGCGATATGAAGATTCGGGCACCGTCATGACAGAAGAGCAAATATTAGATGAGATTCATGTGTTGCTTTTTGCTGGTCACGAAACTACGGCAAACACCTTATCCTGGTTATTATATCTGATCGCCACACATCCGGAAGTAAAGGCCAGATTGCAATTTTCCATTGAAAATATAAATATTCTGGACAGTCCGAAAAATGAATATATAAACGCAGTGATATCAGAATCGATGCGTTTATATCCCGCGGCCTGGATGACAGAAAGAGTGTCATTAGCCGATGATCAATTTAATGGCTTCAGTTTCCCCGGAGGTACCATTATTATACCTTTCTTTTATGGCCTGCATAGAAATAGAAAATATTGGAGTAAGGAAGATGCGTTTGATCCGGATCGATTTATTTTTTCAGACCCTGCGAAATCAAAAAAAATAAAAAATTTCTTTCCCTTCGGAGCTGGCCCCCGGATGTGTATTGGGAATAATTTCGCCATGGCAGAAATGGCGTTTATCCTTCATGAGTTTTTATCCAATTTCGATATTTTTCCAACAGATAAAATTCCGGATATGTGGCCGCTGATCACTTTGCGTCCGAGAAAACTTGTTTTGCATTTGCAAAAAAGAATTTAATAGAGAAACATCTTTTCCTGTCTGATCGTTTTCACTTAAAAACAAATTTTATATAAAGATTTTAGTAGTCCGGATGACTTATGCGGGGTAAGGGTATTAACTAGCTGATTTGTTCATCTGAGGGCATTGTAAATGTAAATCGGGTTTCAATATCATTGGAGAAGACATTGATCTGACCACCATGAGCCTGTGCAATTTCGAGCGCAATAAAAAGACCAAGCCCCAGGCCATCCTGCCCTTTTTTCACCTTGCCCCGCGCAAAGGGCTGAAAAAGCTGATCAATCTGGTTTTCCGGAATTTTGTCTCCCTCATTAATAACAGACATGACGAATTCTCCGTTTCGAACTGCCGCTTCCACATATACCGGTGCGTTTGATTTACCGTGCGTAAGTGCATTGCCCAAAAGATTGGAAAGCAAATCGGAAATCCGGCTGTCATCGCAAAATACAGGCTGTTTCAAATCAAACCGGGATATGATTTCAACGTCCGGACGAACCGTCTGATGCTCTTCTATTACATGTTCCAGGATGGGTTGAAGTGGTTCGTTTATTGATCGGTTCAAACCGATTCCGCCCCCCAGACGGCCTTTGGCGAAATCGAGCGTGTTTTTTATTAATCTGCCCATTCTGCCGGAACTTTTTTTAATAATATTTACAAGCGAAGAAGCTTCCTTATCCAGTTGTAATTCCAAAAGGAGCTCAGAACTAAAAGTAATGGCGCTCAGCGGATTTCTCAGATCGTGACCAAGAATCGCAATGAACTGTTCCCTGAGTCCCGCTGTGATCTGTTCATTTTTTAATTTGGATTCTATAACGGATACCTGTTCAATTGCCTGAAGATGAAATGAAATCAGGTCGGTAAAAAGGTTAAACATACCCAATATCTCAGGGGTATTCAACTGATGCGGCTTCGGATCAATGGCGCAAAGAGTTCCAAAAAAACTGCCATCCTTTTTGTATATGGGAACAGAAATATAACTTTGAAATCCATACATGGCCGGAGTGTGATGATCACTGTATATTTTATCCTTTTCAACATGATCAATTACAACTGACTGGTGGGTTTGCCGTATCTCATTACAAATGGTGGTCTCCAGTATCAGCTCTCCTCCCGGTTTGAGTCCAAATAATATTTCATCTCTTACGCTGCACGCGACCCATTTATCTTCTGTAACCCGCGCGACGGCGGCAAATCCCATTCCGGTTGTCCGGCAAATAACCTCAAGCAGTGAGGGAATTATCGGAATCTTACTGATGTTTTCAACATCCGTTTGAACTGGATTCAAAATATTTGTTTTATTTTCCGGAAAGTCAATCATTTTTCATCGTTTTCATACACTAAATAATCCAGACCGGATATCGTGCTAAGTTATCAAATTATAAATAGTTTTATTCAATGTGAACGGAATCCGGAACTGACCGGGATATTTTAAGGATCTTAGTAAAATCAAATTTATGGCAGTCCATATAATCAAAAAGTTTGCCTGAGAAAGTTATGGAGAACCAAAGGATTTGCCGGTTACAAAACTCATAATCCGCTCTTTATAATTAAGACCGATCGGT
>DASXNJ010000217.1:0-1962 GCA_036495145.1 Puia sp. | reverse complement strand
GTTATTGATACATTCCAATCATCCCATTGCGTGGGATAAAGTGAATGCGGATGTGATCAGATCGGCAGTGGAGCAGGTTGTGCAGATTTCTGATAAAAGAGTCTCTAATATCATAGCCGGAGTGAAACCGGGTAATGGTGGCGGCAGCACGCTGGTTGCACTGGATCTTTTGTTTTACGATATTACCGATCTCGACATGAAGATGCAACTGATTTCGAATTCGAATCCTGTTGACAGTGTAAGAAATGCAGCGGTACAGGGAGACCAGGTGCTTACTGATTATCAAACGGCCCTTTCGCTAAACGAATCATTATATAAAACGATCAAAGCATACGATCTTCAATCGGGGTCATCACTAAAACCAAATCAAAAAAAATTTATTGATGAACAGATCCGTTATCTGGAAAATAACGGTATGAAGCTTGACATTGCCGGACGAAAAGAGTTGCAGGCGATCAAGGACAGGATAACGATGCTGGGAATTGAATTTGACCGGAATATTGGAACCAGCAGGGACAGTATCCGTTTTTCTGAAACTGATCTACGGGGAATTCCGGAAAAACAAAAACTAAAATGGAAAAGGCAGGGCGCCGAATATATTTTATACATTAATACGCCGAACCAGGAGGACATTGCCAAATATGCCATGGCAGACGATACCCGAAAAAAGATGTATTACAAATATAACAACCGGGCTTATCCGAAAAATATTCCAATTCTTGACAGTCTGCTCTATTACAGAAAACAATATGCCGGAAAACTGGGATATAATAGTTATGCGGCCTATAAGTTAACTGATAAAATGGCGGGCACTCCGCAGGCTGTATGGAATTTTGAATATGGGCTTGCGGATAAACTGGCTCCGAAAGTAACGTCGGACCTGGCTTCCATACGTGCCATCAAACATCAGATGCATCCGGATCTTCCGGATACGATCTTTGCCTGGGATGTGGAATATTATAAGAATATTCTGCTGGATACAAAATACAAGCTCAATACAGATGAGGTCAGGGAGTATTTCGAAATGAATCAGACCATCAGTGGCATGTTTGAAACATACCACCGGTTGTTTGGTATCATGGTGAAAGAAACCTTCGGATTACCGGTTTGGTACAGCAAAGTGAGAACTTTTGAAATGTATGTCGGGAACAAAAAAGTCGGCAGTTTTTATTTCGATCTGTATCCGAGGCAGAACAAGTATACTCATTTCGCATGTTTTACAATCAGCGAAGCCAATCCGACGGTTTCAAATGAAATATTACCGGTTGCAGCATTGCTTTGTAATTTTCCCGAAGCCGCTGCCGGCGAGCCAATTTTACTGAGTCACCAGGATGTCATTATATTATTTCATGAATTTGGTCACCTTGTCGCCAACATGGTTGTTCGTTCGGATCTGATCACACAACCGGGCAGTCTGAAAGCTGATTTCGTAGAGGCGCCTTCACAATTCCTGGAAAATTTCTGCTGGCAATACGCAAGTCTGAAATTATTTGCCAAGAATTATAAAACGGGTGCAGTTCTGCCCGAAAATCTCTATCATAAAATGAAGGAATCGGAACATGTAATGGACGGTCTGAACTATACAACGCAGGTTTATTATAGTATGATCGATTTTACATTTGAAGACAAATATGATAGTATTCGCGGTATGGATCTGACATCAGTAACAAAATCGCTTTACAAATGGAGGCAGATTCCATTCCCGGATGGCACGCATATGATTGCTGCCTTTAATCATCTGAGCGGTTATGGTGCGAATTATTACGGTTATCTCTGGTCCCGCGTATTTGCCCAGGACATTTTTTCTGTATTTGAAAAAAACGGCGTGATGGATCCGGCAACGGGAGAACGTTATCGTAAAGAAATTCTTGAAGTTGCGGGCAGCCGGGAGGAAATGGATTTATTGCGACATTTCCTTGGAAGAGAACCGAACTCTGAAGCATTTATGCGATCAATTGGCCT
>DASXNJ010000216.1:0-5746 GCA_036495145.1 Puia sp. | reverse complement strand
CCCAGGTCCTTAATTTTTATCCTGTCAAGCGTGATATCCACTTCCGGCTTATTGAATTTCAGATTCACGTCTGCATTGGAAAAAGTTTTATCCTTTCTTATTTCCGCCAGAAATTTGGGAATCGCTTCTTTCAGTTTGTCGAGATTTTGATTCTGCAAAACAAACTGAACCGGCAGACTGGTTCTGGAACCTGATCCCACGGCGATCGTTTGTTCCTGAATAACAAATATGCGTGCATCAATAAACCGGTTCATTTTCTGCTGGAGATCGGCTGCGATTTCCGCCTGCGATCTTTTGCGCTGATCGGGAGGTATCAATCCGATACGCGGTTGGGATGTGTTATTAGACGGGCCCGCTGGTGTACGCACAAAAACAAAATCTCTTTCGGGTATAGAATCATAGAGATAATTTGTGATACTATCTGATATATTAGACATATAACTGAAACTCGTGCCCTCCGGAGCGGTGGCTGTCATACGAATGGAACTGCGGTCTTCCAGTGGCGCCAGTTCACTTTTCAGATTGTTAAGTGCAAAAACAATGATGACTACACAGGCAGCGATAATCACCCAGGCGAACCAGCGGACTCTTAAAAAATTTTCAAGCAGACGCCGGTAACCATTTTCCATTCCCCTGAAAAAGGGCTCTGTCTTTTCATAAAATTTTCCGTGTGAGGCATCTTTTTTCGTGAGCACGACGTTGAGCACAGGTGTAATGGTCAGCGATACGAAAGCGGAAATCAACACGGCTGCGGCAAGTACGATACCAAATTCACGAAATAGTCGTCCAACGAATCCCTGTAAGAAAATCACTGGCATGAACACCACTGCCAGGGTCAGTGAAGTGGAAATAACGGCGAAGAAAATTTCTTTACTACCTTCCACGGCAGCTTTGCGAAGAGGCATACCCTCCTCCAGCTTTCTGAAAATATTTTCTGTGACAACGATCCCGTCGTCCACGACCAGACCCGTAGCCAATACAATGGCCAGCAGTGTAAGAATATTGATGGAGAAACCCGCGATATACATGATAAAAAATGTCGCGATCAGCGAGATCGGTATATCAATGAGCGGACGAATGGCAATCAGCCAGTTCCGGAAAAAGAAAAAGATAACCAGCACAACCAGGGCAAAGGCAATGATCAAAGTGTCCTTCACTTCATTCAGGGACTGACGGATATTGACCGTATTGTCAATTAAAACATTAAACTCAAGGTCTTCTCTGTTGGATTTTTTAATGATTTCAAGTTTCTTGTTGAACTCATTGGCAATTTGGATATTATTGGCGCCCGGCTGGGGAATGATGGCAAGACCAACTGCATTTACACCATTATATTTCCAACTCTGTTCCGGATTCTGCGGACCCATTTCGATACGTGCGATATCACCGAAACGGATGATACCCGAACTGTCTTCACGCAATATCACATTTCTGAAATCGGCCTCACTGGTCAAACGGCCCTTGGTTTGAATGGTGAGTTCCGTATTGTTTCCATAAATTTTTCCTGGCGGAATCTCAACATTTTCAGCACTGAGCGCATTGGTGATATCATTAAACGCAATACTATAGGCATTCATTTTATCCGGATTCAACCAGATCCGCATGGCTACGCCCTTATCACCAAATACATTTACCGAACTGACCCCGTCGATGGTTTGCAATTGTTGTAATAAAACATTGTCCGCATAGTCACTCAGCTGCATGAGGCTCTTGGTCCTGCTTTGCAGGGCCAGTATTAAAATGAAATCACTATTGGCATCTGCTTTTGTGACAACAGGAGGTGCGTCAATGTCAAGCGGCAGGTTTCTTGCAGCCTGACCAACCTTATCTCTCACGTCGCTGGCTGCACTTTCCAGATCGGCACCCAGATTAAATTCAACAGTGATATTGCTGTTACCCAATGAACTGGTTGAAGAAATTGTCCGGATTCCGGGAATACCATTGATCTGTTTTTCAAGCGGCTCGGTGATCTGGCTCTCGATGATATCAGGATTCGCTCCTGTATACGAAGTGGAAACGTTGATGATGGGGGGATCAATGGCCGGATAGTCCCTGACCGCGAGAAAATTAAATCCCACAATTCCAAACAGGATGAGCATCAGGTTCATGACCGTCGCCAACACAGGTCGCTTCAGGGATAGTTCCGAAATATTCATGCTAGATCATTCTATTTTGCAGCTTCGTTATTATTTAATGCTGCGAATTCCTCCAGAGTTCTGACATTTCTCACCTGGAGCGGGGCCTTCGGTCGTGCAAACAACACGCCGGTCACTACGATTGTATCACCGGGGTTTATTCCGGCAGTTATTTCTACATTATTGGATAACCGTATACCAGTCGTCACATTCGAAAAATCCGCAATTCCGTTTTTCACAATTACTACCTGATTATTCTTGTCATCCGGGATTAGCGCATTCGTGGGAATCATGATGGCCGATTTATTTAATCCGGAATGCAGAATCACCTTGGCAAAACTACCAGGATTGGCTTTGCTGTTTTCCAATAAGGCACGAACCGTCATATTTCTTGTGGAAAGATTCACCTGCGGTTCGATGGCAACGATCTGCGCCTTTCGCGTCTTGCCATTTTCATCCATATCAACATCTATCATCCCACCAATTTTCACTGTTGAACTGTAGTCTTCCGGGATGGTAAAATCAATTTTTATTTTATCCAGCTGCAATAAGGTGGCGATTAATGTGGCAGGTGTTACATAAGCACCAACACTTACCTGACGCAATCCGATATATCCGTCAAACGGGGCTTTCAGAATTGTCTTGTCGAGCAATGCCTGGTTATATTCAATGTCTGCTTTAAATCCGTTTACGATATTTAACGCGGCATCATAATCACTCTGATTCAATCCGTTTACGGCCAATAGCTGCTTGTCACGTTGTTCCGTTTTTTCCGCCAGGTCAAGTGCCACCTTACTTTTATCCAGTTGTGCCTGGAGATCGGCATTGTTTATTTTTGCGATCAACGTTCCTTTTTTGATCAGTTTCCCCTCCGGAACATACAGATAGGTTAAACGACCACTCGCTTCCGGATGTAATTCCACATATTCATTGGCTACTACGGTACCATTTACTTCCAGCGTATTTGAAACGGGTTTGGCACTGGCAACCAGTGCATCGACGACGATCGGAGGAGAAGTCTTTGGTTTGGAAGTATCGGTCTTGGATGAGCAGGCAAATAAGAAAAACCCTTGTAAAATAACCGCGCAATTTTTCAGTACCTGTTTATTCATTCAAATTCCCTGTTTAACCAACAATATGTAAAATGCAAGCCTCAAATATAGCGACAAACGATTTTTTGGACTGTCTAACGGCTCCTTTATTATATAAACGGGTTAAATCAGTGTTTACTGACCATTTATCATCTTTCGGCGACCAATTTCCTTATTTATCAAAGCAAGTTCTCTGCCCGTTTGTCCGCTGAGCGAACTATTCTCTTCCGCTCTGCGCATCAGATAAGGAATTACATCTTCAATGGGACCAAAGGGCAGGTATTTGCTCACGGAGCATCCGGCCTTCGCCAGATTAAACGTGATATGATCACTCATTCCGTAGAGCTGGGAAAAGTGAATATGAGGATGCGCAAAAGACAGGCTGCGCTCTTTAAGTAATTCAGTTGCACGAAGATTACTGTAATCGTTGTGTGAAGCGACAATGCTCGCAATATTTTCAATATGATCGATACAATAGGCAACACCGGCATCATAATCACGGTCGGTGGATTCCTTGTCGGGTTGAATGGGCGAAGAATATTGTTTCTCTTCTGCCCTGGCTCTTTCTTTTTCCATATAAGCGCCACGCACCAATTTGACGCCTAACACAAAATTTTTTAACACCGCGGCTTCCAGCATATCTTTTAAAAATGAAAGCCGGTCGTGCCGGTACAATTGAACGGTATTATATACGGCCACTTTTTCTTTATTAAATTCAGCCATCATCTGAATACACAATACATCCACCGGATCCTGAATCCAGGTTTCTTCAGCATCCACCAGCACCGCAATATTTTTTTCTGCAGCCGATGCACATATTTTTTTCATTCGTTCGCGAACCCGCTCCCACTCTGCCAGTTCCTCTTTTGTAAAGCCCGACAGTGCAGCTTCGTATCGTCTCATCAGCGGACCGGAACGTTCATCCAGCGAATGGTCCAGCTTTTCCAATAATTCGAACCGGGCGAACCCGGTCACTTTTATACTGATGAACGGAATATTGGGCTGGGATGCCGCATAGTTAATCACGCGGATAAACTCTTCACAGGCTTCGTCAAAACCGGCCTCTCCATTATTGCCGCCTTCCACTCCATAATCCAGGATGGCCTGTACATGATAAGCTGCGAGTTTACGGGCCACCGGAGCAGTCTGTTCAAGCGTTTCACCACCGACGAATTGAGAAAAGATCGTTTTGCGAATAATTCCGCGGATCGGCAATTTCAGGCGTATTGCCCATGGAGTGATCCGGATACCCAATTTCACCAGCAGGGAATTACCCATGCTTTTAAAAAGAAATCTGGCTTTTTTGAGATCCGCATCTGATTTGTATGCAAATGCATTTTCAGTATTTTCGAAAGAAACAGCAGGGTCTCTCATACATTTTCACTTTATGAAAGCCTAAAGCTGAAGGCTTAAGGCTTAAAGCTAAAGGCCTAAAACTAATTTAAGATTAAACAATTTGTAAATTTTATTTTTTAGGATTTGAGAGAATAAAAAGAATATTTCCAAAATGCAGTCGCTCATATATAAATTCGCTTGCTGGTAAATATTTTCGGGTATCTTTTCACACAATGGCGTCAAGCTTTAGGCTTTGGGCTTTAAGCCTTAGGCCTTACGCCTTACGCCTTACGCTTTAAAACATGAAGATTCTCCAAACGTACATTTATAAACTTTCCATCCCGATGCATCCGTTTCAGATCGCAACGGGAACCATGTACCATGCGCAAAATCTGTTTATCCGGATAGAAACAGATGAGGGCCTGACAGGTGTCGGCGAATGCTCCGCATTCCCGCTGATCACTGGTGAATCCCAGTCCACCTGTTTTGAAATGGCCAGGGAGTTTGCGGCGCTGTGGAAACATAAGAACGCGCTCGATATCCCCGAAAGATTAAAGGAGCTGGACAATTTTACGGCTTTCAACGCAACGGCAAAGAGTGCTTTCGATATGGCACTATATGATCTGTCTGCCCAAAAAGCCGGACTCCCTTTATATAAATTCCTGAACGGAAATAAAAAAATCCTGGAAACCGATCTTACCATTGGAATCGGCGAACCTGAACAGATGGCCGTTAAAGCGGTGGAATTTAAAAACAATGGAGTCCGGATTATAAAAGTAAAATTGGGGAAAGAGGGTAAGACCGATCTGATACGTATTCAGAAAATTCGCGCTGCCGTTGGAGAATCTGTCAAACTTCGTATAGATGCCAACCAGGGCTGGGATTACGAAACCGCAAAAGATGTACTGGTGAAAATGGCCGATTGTGATATTGAATTCTGTGAGCAGCCGATGCGGCAGTGGAATGATCATTTGTTACCGGCACTTCGAAAAATTTCACCAATAAAAATTATGGCGGATGAAAGTGCATTTAATCATCATGATGCGGAGCGGCTGATCCATGCCGGTGCCTGCGATTATATAAATATTAAATTTTCAAAATCGGGTGGCATCGCGGAGGCCATTCGCATCAATGCTGTTTGTGAAAAAAATAATATCCCCTGTATGATGGGTGGCATGCTGGAAA
>DASXNJ010000215.1:0-7310 GCA_036495145.1 Puia sp. | reverse complement strand
TCTTCCTTTGTGAAATAAGGAGATTCAAATCCTCTTTCGCTTGTCTTTAACCAGTTCAGGTTTCCCTGAACCGTATTGATTTCGCCGTTGTGCGCAATATAGCGGAAGGGCTGGGCGAGTTTCCAGGAAGGAAATGTGTTGGTTGCGAAACGGGAGTGAATGAGTCCGAATGCGGAAACGATCCGGTTATTGGTAAGATCAGGAAAATAATGACGTACCTGCTTGCTCGTAAGCTGGCCTTTATATACAACGGTTTTATGTGAAAGCGAAGCAAGATAAAATCCAATCGGATCTTTTTTGACGGTGCTCTCAATGAGATGACTGGAATAATTCCGCAGGATGAATAATTTGCGCTCAAATTCTTCCGGATCATTAATATGGTCAGGACTGGCTATGAAAACCTGTTCTATATCCGGTTCTACCGAAAGCGCTGTGGGACCGATTCCATCCGGATTCACCGGAACTTTTCGGTAACCCAATACTTCCAGACCGAGCTTTTCTGCTGCGCGGTTAAAAATATCGCGACATTCTTCCTTGAGCATAATATCCCTCGGAAAGAAAATCATCCCCACTCCGTATTTGCCGTAGGCAGGCAGGTGAAAACCAAGCCGGATACATTCATCAAAGAAAAATTCATGCGGCGTCTGGATCATGATACCTGCGCCGTCACCGGTGTTGATTTCACAACCACAGGCCCCCCGGTGTTCCATGTGCTCAAGGATCGTGAGGGCGTCTGAGATGATCTGGTGACTCTTATTGCCTTTAATATTGGCTACAAAGCCGATACCACAAGAATCCCGCTCAAAAGAAGGGTGATATAACCCCTGGTTTTGTTCCATTTATTTCGGTTAAGCAGTGAATGGCATCAACGAACAATCGCTATTCTGATGTATTTTCTAAGGAAAGGAGGGATTCGTTTAAAAATACTAAAAAAAACGGGACTTTATAAAGTAAAAAGCTGAAAGATTCGTGTCGAAAGCTTAAAACTTTTAAATGTCGCATCCCCGTAAAGCTAAAAGCGATTGTCTATTAGAAACATATGCCTGCTTCTTTTGTTCGACTCACATTTTCACTTTTTTCCAACCAGTATTCCCTACACCAGCAGACTGAAAAGCGTATCACTTTTATTGATCTCCGTATAATCAATCTGATATTTTCTCATATTTTCCATCAACGCATCATAATCAGCCCTGCTGACTAATTCTATGCCGACAACGGCAGGCCCTGATTCCTTATCGGTCTTCTGCATATATTCGAAGCGGGTAATATCGTCGCTGGGCCCCAAAACATTATTTACAAACTCTTTAAGCGCTCCTGGTCGCTGGGCGAAACGGATCAGGAAATAATGCTTGAGTCCTTCGTATTGAAGGGAACGTTCTTTGATTTCCGGCATCCGGTCGATATCATTGTTGCTGCCGCTTACGATACAGACTACGTTTTTGCCTTTGATTTCTGAGGCACGTTTCTCTAATCCTGCGATGGACAGGGCGCCTGCCGGTTCAACCACGATCGCTTCCTCATTGTATAATTTGAGTATCGTTGTGCACACACGTCCTTCCGGCACCAGATCAAGAGCATCCAGCACTTCCCGACAAATTGAAAAAGTCAGGTCACCGGTTCTTTTAACAGCCGCACCGTCCACAAACCGGTCTATCTTTTCCAGTGTCACCGGTTGGCCGGCTTTAAATGCTTCTGCCATGGATGGTGCGCCCTCTGGTTCGAGTCCGATAATCCTGGTTTTGGGAGAATACGTCTTGAAATAGGTACCTGTTCCCGAAGCCAGTCCGCCACCACCGACGGGTACAAAAAGATAATCGATATCCGAAAGGTCATCCAATATCTCCAGCGCCACAGTGGCCTGGCCTTCAATGATACGATGGTCTTCAAATGGTGGTATAAAAGTCATTTGATTTTCTGTCGTGAATTTTTTAGCTGCTACAGCGCAATCATCGAACGTATCACCAATGAGTTTGATATCTACAAAATTTTCACCAAACATCCGGGTCTGATCCACTTTCTGTTTTGGTGTAATAATGGGCATGAAAACAACACCTTTCACATTGAGCTTCTTACATGAATACGCGAATCCCTGCGCATGATTGCCGGCACTTGCGCATACAACGCCTTTTTTCAGCACTTCATCCGGGAAACTACTCATCATATTGTAGGCTCCTCTGATTTTATAGGATCTGACAACCTGCAGATCCTCTCTTTTCAGGTAAACATTACACTGATAGCGCCGTGAGAGATTCTGATTTAATACCAATGGCGTCCTGATCACTATTTTTTTTAACCTTTCAGCTGCTCCCCGCACATCCAGGGTACGGGTCTTTGTCGATGATTCCATATTTAAACTTTTTCTGCCAGCTTCTTATCTGATTTTAGAACCGGTGCCGCCTGATTTTCAGGACGCAGACTTCTCACTGTTTTGCCCGCTTGCCACATTTCGCTGTCACGTAATTCTTTTAGTTCGACTTCCAGTTTTTCCCGGTAATCTTTCTTACTATTACTATCGATGGACCGTTGCGATTCTTTTCCGGAGGCAACACTTTCGTACAGTTCATTAAACACCGGCGCCGTCGCATCACGGAATTTTTTCCACCAGTCAAGTGCACCGCGCTGCGCGGTTGTTGAACAATTGGCGTACATCCAATCCATGCCGTTTTCTGCGACCAGGGGCATTAAACTTTGAGTAAGTTCTTCTACTGTTTCATTGAATGCTTCAGACGGACTATGTCCCTTATCGCGTAAAACCTGATACTGCGCAGCAAAAATTCCCTGAATGGCGCCCATTAATGTGCCACGTTCACCAGTTAAATCACTATATACTTCTTTTTTGAAATTGGTTTCAAAAAGGTATCCGCTTCCAACCGCGATTCCCAATGCTATCACGCGATCCTTGGCCCGTCCTGTTGCGTCCTGGAAAATGGCATAACTGCTGTTCAGTCCACGACCCTGCAGAAACATTCTTCTCAATGAAGTTCCCGAGCCTTTTGGTGCGACCAGAAACACATCCACATCGGAAGGCGGAATGATTCCTGTTTGTTCCTTAAACGTAATGCCGAAACCATGAGAAAAATAAAGAGCCTTTCCTTTGGTAAGGTGTTTTTTAACCGTCGGCCACAATTCAATCTGGGCAGCGTCACTTAATAAGTAACATATGATCGTACCCTTTTCAAGGGCTTCTTCAATTTCAAAAAGTGTTTCCCCAGGTACGAAACCGTCCCGTATGGCCTTATCCCAGGTCTTTGAGTTTTTCCGTTGACCTACAATTACATTTATTCCATTATCCTTCTGATTCAACGCCTGACCCGGGCCCTGCACACCATATCCGATGACTGCCACCACTTCGTTTTTCAGAACCTCCTGCGCTTTGGAAAGTGGGAATTCTTCGCGGGTTACAACGGTTTCTTCTGTTCCGCCGAAATTTAATGTTGCCATTTTTTGTTTTTTATTTTTGTTATTAAAATCAATTTTTAAGCTTAAGGCATAAACCGCATCTTTTTCTGTCGACTGTCAACTGTTAATGTCAACTGTTAACCGAACTCCGTTGATCACATACTAAAAACCTCATCCTGTTTATCCAGATACTCATTTTCTATCACCAGTTCACCTGGCTCGGTTTGTTCGAATTCTTTTAGCTTTTCATGGAAACCGCTGCTTTCATTTATGATGGCTACCCGGGCACTTCGAACAAATTCGATCACACCATATGGTTCCAGGGCCTCCAGCAATCCATCGGTTTCTTCCCGGTGGCCTGTGGTTTCAAATACAGTATAATCTTTTCGGATCACCACTGCGCGTGCCCCATATTTTCTCAGGAGTCTCTCGACTTTTACTTTTTCTACGATCTGATCGGTCGACACTTTATACAAAGCGAGTTCCTGCCATACGATTTCATCATTCTGATTAAAGTATGCTTTCAATACCTCCACCTGTTTTTCAATCTGGCGGCAAAGTTTTTTCACGACTTCTTCCGTTTCATTGATAACAATGGTGAACCGGTGAATTCCATCAATTTCAGAAGGAGATGTATTCATACTTTCGATATTGATTTTTCTCCGGGAAAATATAATAGCGATACGATTGAGCAAACCAATCTGGTTTTCAGTATAAACGGTTATGGTGAATTCCTGTTTAATCATTGTTTAAAAATTAAAAAGCTAAAAATTTAGAAAAACGTTTCTGCCAGGTCTCAAACCTCTTCAGGATGACGACTCATATTTTTACTGCGATGATAATTCCAGTTGACCAGTTCATTTTTGTCATAACAAGATCTTTTCTCGATTCCAGCATATGAATAAAATCATCTACTTTTTCAGCATGTCCCACCGGCCAGTTCACTTGTGGCATCATATCATCAAGGATATAAAATCCCCCTGATTTAAGCATACGAATTGTCTCTTCGAACAAATCATATTTTCCCGGCATGGCATCGGCAAAAATCAGATCGAATTTTTCGCCCATATATTCTTTCAGCCATACATATCCATCGGCCAGTATAAATTCAATCCTGTCATCTCTTAGTTGTCCGCTCGCAATTTTCCAAAGAGCGGCGTTATTTTCAACGGTTAACAAATCTGAATGCTGGTCCATGCCTTTCAGGATCCACGAAGTTGCCAATCCTCCGCCTGTTCCTAATTCCAGTATTCTGCCGGATTTCTTTGATGCCACCAAAGTTTTCAGGAGGCTGCCCGTATACAAATCCGAATTCATTTGAAATGATAGCTTCGTTGTATCTTCTTTTATTCTGTCGTACTGAACCGGAATATCTGTTAACACCGCATCATTCATAAATACACTTTATTGACACCTCATTTCAATTATTCAATACTTACGAAAGCCTGATTTCACTCACACTGCAACCCTGGGGAACCATTGGAAATACATTATTTTCTTTTCCAACCATAATATCCAGCAGATAAGCCTGGGGACTGTCGAGCATCTCTTTCAGCGCGTTTTTCAATTTTGAACGTTCGGTCACTTTTTGACCGGCAATCCGGTATGAACTTGCAAGCTCAACGAAATCGGGGCTTTGAATGTCCACGAAAGAATATCTTCTGTCGTTAAATAATTCCTGCCACTGCCTTACCATACCGAGGAACTGATTATTCAGAATAATGATTTTTACATTCAGATTGGTCTGCATAATGGTTCCCAGTTCCTGAAGCGTCATCTGGAATCCGCCATCTCCTGCGATGGCAATCACTTCTCTTTCAGGGGCGCCAAATTTTGCACCAATGGCTGCAGGTAATGCAAAACCCATTGTGCCCAGTCCACCGGAAGTAATGTTACTTTTGGATTCATTATATTTTGCGTAACGACATGTTACCATCTGGTGCTGACCTACATCCGTAACCAGTATGGCATTTCCACTTGTGAGTTCATTCAATGCGTCGATCACTTCACCCATGGAAAGGATATCCGTATCAGGATGCATTTCAGGATAAATACATTTTTCGTCTTCCTGTTTCTGGAAATCTTTAAATTTCTGATGCCAGGCGGTATGCGATTTTTTGTGCACGAGCTGAGTTAGTAATGGGAGTGTTTCTTTACAATCACCCCAGACTGAAACTGTAGTTTTTACATTTTTATCTATCTCCGCCGGATCTATATCCAGATGAATCACTTTTGCCTGTTTTGCGTATTTGTCCAGTCTGCCCGTTACACGATCATCGAAACGCATGCCGATAGCAATCAAAACATCGCATTCATTGGTAAGTACGTTCGGACCATAGTTGCCGTGCATTCCTAACATGCCGACAGCCAGCGGATGATCGGTGGGAATAGCACTCATCCCGAGTATGGTCCATGCTGCCGGGATGCCTGATTTCTCGACGAAATTTTTGAATTCAGTTTCCGCTTCACCGAGAATAACACCCTGGCCAAAAATTATAAATGGTTTTTTTGCTTCATTGATCAGTTTTGCCGCTTCTTCCAGATATTTTTTTCGTACGATTGGTTTAGGGCGGTAACTGCGTATATGTTCACAGGGAATGTATTCTTCAAAATCAAATTCCTGTATTTGTGCATTTTTGGTAATGTCTATAAGCACGGGGCCGGGACGGCCACTGGCTGCGAGATAAAAAGCCTTCGCTAATACGTTCGGTATTTCGGTTGCATCAGTAATCTGATAATTCCACTTGGTAACCGGTGTAGTGATATTAATGACATCTGTTTCCTGGAACGCATCGGTTCCGAGCAGGTGCGCATATACCTGTCCCGTTATGCAAACCAATGGTGTACTGTCGATCATGGCATCTGCGAGACCTGTAACCAGGTTGGTTGCACCTGGGCCACTGGTAGCAAAAACGATCCCCGTTTTACCGGAAGCCCGGGCATAACCTTGGGCGGCATGGATTGCGCCCTGTTCATGGCGCACAAGTACATGTTTCATCTTTTGCTGGTAATCATACAATGCATCGTAGATGGGCATAATGGCTCCTCCGGGATATCCGAAAATCGTTTCCACTTTTTCTGCAAGAAAAACTTCCAGCAAAGCAGCCGATCCGGATAATTTCCTGGCTTTTTGTTTTGTCTTGGCCGTCTTGTCTTTTTTTATTTCCAGCGTTTGCATTATTTTATATTTTATAAAAACAGATTTTTTTCGTTGACCGTTGACCGTTGACCGTTGACCGTTGACCGTTGACCGTTGACCGTTGACCGTTGACCGTTGACCGTTGACCGTTGCCTCACGCTTCATCCGTAACACATCCCTGCGAAGCATCTTTTACGACACGGGCATATTTAAACAGAACACCACTCGTCGCTTTTGAAGCGGGCTGTTTCCAGTTTTTTCTCCTTTCTGCGATGATGTCCTCATTTACTTTTAATGTGATGGAATTTTTTGTTGCATCGATTTCGATAATATCATTGTCTTCAACGAGTCCGATTAAGCCGCCTTCATACGCTTCAGGCGTAATATGACCAACGACAAATCCATGAGTTCCTCCACTGAAACGGGCATCTGTAATCAGGGCTACCGTTTTACCAAGGCCCGCTCCGATAATGGCACCGGTTGGCTTTAGCATTTCGGGCATCCCGGGTGCACCCTTCGGACCGATATTACGGATCACTACAACATCACCCGCATGTACTTTGCCCGATTGTATTCCTCTGATCAAATCATGTTCGCCTTCAAATACCCTGGCCGTTCCTTCAAATCTTTCTCCCTCCTTACCACTGATTTTTGCAACACTGCCACCCTCAGCCAGGTTACCGTACAAAATTTGCAAATGCCCGGTCACTTTTAATGGCTTGTCCAGGGGCATAATAATTTTTTGTTTGTCAAAGTCTAAATCCGGCGCATC
>DASXNJ010000214.1:0-1747 GCA_036495145.1 Puia sp. | reverse complement strand
TCGGATAAGCCTTCGCATTTAACCATTTTGCCATTCGGTGAGAATGGTGCGGGATTTACTGCGGTATACAGATTATAAGAGTCTTCTTCCTGCGTAATTAAAAATTGAGTGAAGAATCAGTCCTTCCTCAGATTTGTTTCTGCAAACCGGTCATAGCTTTTTTTAAATTCCTGGTATTTGAATTCACCATTCACCGGTTTCTCTTTTCCGGTTTCAGCGTTATTCACCAGTTCAAAATAAGCCTGGGGGAATTTATTGGAATATAATTTGGGAAGAATGCCGGCACCCGACAACCCGAAGTATAAAGAAAATATGATAAACAATGAAAGCAACAGAAATAGCCTGTCCTTAAATCCTGCCATGATGGAAAACGCAGATTTATTATCCCCTTCAAGTAAAAAATGTCTTTTGAATATGGTCATCACGAGAAAACCAACAACAAGGATCAGCGCGAGACCACCGGTCCATCGGGCAATCCGTGGTTTGAAGGTAACCTCCACCATAGCGATGCAGAACAATACAATACTCAGATAAGCGATCAGGATGAGCCTTGCGAGCAAATTGTTTTTTTCGTTGATGATGCGAAACCAATATCTCAGACGGGTTAGATAAATCAGGGCGAGTATCATCGCTGCTGCCACAAATATCCACTCGATAAATGGAAAATAAATTTGAAAAGTTCTCAATGTAAAAATGATGGCCAGGATGAACAGAACAAGAAATTCAACAGCCTGTTCGGTTCTGTTCGGTTCATGAGCCCGAAGAGACTGAACAAACTGAATAAAAAATATGAGACCAAATGCTATACAAACACCACTGATGATGGGTATACCATAGCTATTCTGCGCCATGGAAGCGAATCCGCCCATGATCAGTAACACCGTGAGTAAATAATATACAGTGTTATAACTTTTCATCAGTTCGGTATGAAGTTTATAAAATTCTGTTTCCAGTCCAGGTATCTGTCCAGGGCCTGCCATTGAGTATCCGTATTCCCTCGTTCTTTTGTGCGGCTGTCTTCCCTGAGTATGATTGACCGGCAGATGAGATCCTGTGATTCAGTCAGTGTTTTAGGAATTGAGGTCAGCGCACGATAATAATTGCCTTCCCCGGCGATTCCTTCAACCTTCGCCATAATGCCGGAAAATTTGTACTCCTGTGGAATATCTCTCAGGAGATCGTCTGCCCCGTGATTCAATTTCTCGCTGCCAATTTGTGATAGTACACGGATTTGCCCGACCCGGCAGTCCAGTTGTGGTGTAAGGTTTGTGAAGTCAATTTTTGGAGATATGGCATAAATGGAATCCAGATAAACAAACGCCATCGGATTATTATCCTTATGATATAATTCCTCTGCCATCTGCTGGTAACAGATCGTACGGTAAATTTCTTCAAAAGAAAATTTACCTGCCAGCAAGTTTGATTCCGGTATGTGATCCGAGGTTGCCAGGTTTAAGCAGAGATCCTTCATCATGTTCAGAAAAAATATTTTTTCAAGATATTCGTACTTGTCCGACGATGCCGTGATATTCTGAAGATCCAGCAAATGAAAGTATTTCATACCGTTGACCGTATCATTCCTTTCAAATGCGCGATTAGCCAGAATTAAATAAAAAAGATTTCTGTCAAAAGATTTTCCTTCCGGATGCCGATCCACAAAAGTTAATATTTTAATCAGCGTTTCATCAGGCATGCGATAGGGTTTCGAATACTCTTCCGGCGAGAGTTCGGTTTTCCATTCAAATGC
>DASXNJ010000213.1:0-7236 GCA_036495145.1 Puia sp. | reverse complement strand
CGAAACATATAAGCTGAAACTGGCAGCCTCTCCGCATATTGCCGCGCAGCAGGAAAACAAACGCATCGAGCTGAAAAAAATATCGGATGATTTTAATCAGATGGACAGAAACCGTCCCCTCGTTATTGAGGGTGCCGGCGGGTTGATGGTACCGTTGAATGATCAGGATTTTGTGATTGACCTCATGAAGATGCTGGATGCCCGACTGGTACTGGTGAGCCGGAATTATCTCGGCAGTATCAACCACTCCCTGATGACGGCAAAGATTTGCCGGAGTAAGGGTCTGGACGTGGCGGGTTGGGTTTTTAATGATCAGTATATGAACTATGAGTCTGATATTATACGGTGGTCGGGTTATCCATCCCTTTTTTCCCTTCCCCTGATGGATCCATTGTCGAAAGACACCATCTTAGCCGCGGCTGAAAGCATCCCGCCGGAGGGAATGGGTTATCTTTACGGGTCTTTATGATCAATCTCAACTATCCGTTATTGAAGCCGGTCAGGATGCTCCTGCTTCCCTTTTCGCTGATTTACGGTCTGATCGTTTATATCCGGAACTGGTTGTTTAATAAAAATCTGCTCAGGGCCTCTGAATTCAACCTGCCGGTCATATGCATTGGAAACCTGGCCATTGGCGGCACGGGAAAATCTCCGATGGTTGAATTCCTGATCGGGAAACTGCAGGGTTCTTTCCGGATAGCCGTACTCAGTCGCGGATACAAAAGAAAAACGAGGGGTTATGCACTTGCGACAAAAGAAAGCACGGCGCTGGAAATCGGAGATGAGCCCATGCAATTTTTTACCAAGTTTCCTGATCTGACCGTAGCGGTGGGAGAAGAAAGGGTAGTGGCCATTCCACAGATCCTTCATGACAAACCGGATACGCAGGTGATCCTGCTGGATGATGCATTTCAGCACCGCTGGGTGAAAGCCGGTTTCAATATTCTGCTGACGGATTACAATAATCTGTTTACGCGTGACTGGTTTTTACCGACGGGTGATTTGAGGGACCAGCCGGGAAGCGCGCGGCGGGCCGATATCATTGTGGTCACAAAATGCGCCCCTGATATTTCGCTGGCGGAGAAAAGTCATCTGACCAGGGAGATTAAACCCCGCGCGGAACAGCAGATTTTTTTTACTGCCATTTCATATGGAATACCTTACCAACTGGTGACGCACGAGCCATGGGTACCCAATAAAGATGCGGCGGTATTACTGGTTACGGGAATCGCAAATCCGGGTGCGCTGAAAAAACATCTGGAAGAAAATTTCAACGGATATGATGAACTGGCTTACAGCGACCATCATATTTTTACGATCGACGACCTGAATTATATTCTTAAAAAATTTAATCAGATAGAGTCATCCGGGAAGATCCTGCTCACCACGGAAAAAGATGCCGTGCGTCTGCAGAAATTTTCACAACAACTGCGTGATCTGCCTTTCTTTGTGATGCCCATCCAACCCGTGTTCATGTTCAATGAAGAAAATCAGTTTACACGCTTAATTACTACATTCATTCAGGAATTTCCTGATCAAGCTTAAAGAGACATGGGTCATAAAAAAACAGAAAAGATAAAAAAGAAAACAGGCGCGCAATTATATAAGGGCACGCTGGAAGTAACGCGTTCCGGCATGGGATTCGTGATCGCCAAGGCACTGGAACGGGACATACTGGTTCGTCCAAACGATTTTAATACAGCCATGCACGGAGATACGGTGCTGGTTCGTATCGTACAATCCAAAGGGAGCGCCGGCCGGGTTCAGGGCGCTGTTGAATCGGTTGTGGAAAGAAAACAAACCGATTTTCCGGGTCATATTGAAATGGGTGAGGGCTTTGCATTTTTTATTGCAGAAACAGCGAGGCCGATGCCCGATGTGTACATCCCGCTCGCGAAAATAAATGGCGCCGTTCATCAGGACCGTGTGATCGTTCGTATTACGGATTGGGGTAAGAATAAAAAACCACAGGGCGAAATATTACAGGTGCTGGATGAAGCCGATGAAAACGATCGTGTGATGAAAGAGATCCTGATTGAAAACGGTTTTGATATTGTGTTCCCCGAAAAAGTACTTGAGGAATCTGCTGCGCTTCCGGATATTATTCCGGAAACCGATATTTCAGGAAGAAAGGACTTCAGAAAAGTATTAACCTTTACCATTGATCCGACAGACGCCAAGGATTTTGACGATGCCATTTCCTTCCGGAAATTAAAAAACGATATTTATGAGATCGGCGTTCATATTGCCGATGTGAGTCATTATGTAAAACCGGGTACCATGCTCGACGAGGAAGCCTATGACCGCGCCACATCGGTATACCTGCCGGACCGGGTAAATCCGATGCTGCCGGAAAGAATTTCCAATGAACTCTGTTCTCTTCGTCCGCATGAAGACAAACTTTGTTTTTCTGCCGTCTTTCATATCACGCATAAAGGAGAAATAAAAGAATACTGGCTCGGGCGCACGGTCATCCATTCCGATCACCGGTTTGCATATGAAGATGTTCAGGAGATCATCGATAAAAAAGCGGGAGAATATGCAGAAGAGATCGATATCCTGCATCATCTTGCGCAGCGATTCCGCAAACAACGGATAAAGAAAGGAGCCATCAATTTTTCTTCGGTGGAAGTCCGGTTCAAACTGGATGAGAAAGGAAAACCCATCGGGATTGTGGTGAAGGAAAGTAAGGAATCACATCAGCTGATTGAAGAATTCATGCTCCTCGCCAACCGCACGGTGGCGAGTCATGTGGCAAAAATAAAAATCAAGAAGAAATCCATTCCGTTTCCTTACCGGGTGCATGATACGCCCGACAAAGAAAAACTCGCACCCTTTGTAGAATTTGCAAAAAAATATGGTCATCAGTTTGATACAAAAACAGCGGAAGGGATTGCATCCTCTTTCAACCTCATGCTGCATGATGTGCAGGGCAAGCCCGAACAGCATGTGCTTGAGCAACTCGGTATCCGCACAATGGCCAAAGCCATTTATACCACGGAAAATATCGGGCATTATGGATTGGGATTTACCAACTACTGTCATTTTACTTCGCCCATCCGGCGTTATCCGGATGTGCTGACACACCGCATACTGCAGGAGGTGCTCGATGAAGAAATTCAGGTACACAAAAAACTGGACGAGCAATGCAGACACTGCAGTGAAAGAGAACGCGCGGCGATGGACAGCGAGCGGGCCGCCAATAAATATAAACAGGTTGAGTATATGAAAGACTTTGTAGGTGATGATTTCGAAGGCGTGATCAGTGGTGTTGCCGCTTTCGGATTCTGGGTGGAAACGGTATTGCATAAATGCGAGGGGCTGGTGAGTCTGAACAGTCTGATGGAATATGATGACTTCCGTTTGATCGAAACGGAATATGCGCTTGTGGGAAAACGAAGTGGCAGAAAATTCAGGATGGGTGATAAGATTACCATCAAAGTGATATCGGCGAATCTCGCCAAGAGGCAGCTTGATTATGAGTGGGTGCTTAAGGCGTAAGGCGTAAGGCTGAAGGCGTAAGGCATAAGGCGTAAGGCATAAGGCGTAAGGCGTAAGGCGTAAGGCAAGTATGGAAGTGGTTTCGTTAATCATTGATCATTAATAATTAATAATTGAGTTTGCGTTTTCAGGAATTGTCGCAGGAGTTCGGTGTCTATTTCAATAAGAAACATTTTCCGGAGAAACCGGAGAGCCTTTATAATGCTGCGCATTATATGCTGGAGGATGGCGGTAAAAGAATTCGACCGGTACTCTGCCTGATGGGTAATGAGTTGTTCGGTGAGATCAAACCCGACACATGGAAAATAGCCGTTGCCCTGGAGCTCTTCCATAATTTCACGCTGATACACGACGACATTATGGATAAGGCGCCGCTGCGCAGGGGCCGGCCCACGGTACATTCACGATATGATGAATCTACCGCACTGCTTGCGGGCGATGTGATGCTCTTACAGGCTTATGATTATCTGAATGACACGGATCCTCAAAATGTGCAAACCCTGATCCGTTTACTAAATAAAACCGGACGCGAGGTTTGTGAGGGTCAGCAGCTCGATATGGACTTTGAAAAGAATGCATCCATTTCGATCTCCGAATACCTGCACATGATCGAATTAAAAACGGCGGTACTTCTTGCGGGCAGTCTGCAAATGGGTGCCATTGCAGCGGGTGCGGATCAAAATAACCAGCTGCATATATATGAATTCGGCCGGAATCTAGGTCTTGCATTCCAGGTGCAGGATGACTGGCTGGATGCATTTGGTGATCCGTCAACTTTTGGAAAACAAAAGGGCGGTGACATCATTGCCAACAAAAAAACCTTTTTATTGATAAAGGCGCTCGAGTCCGCGTCACCGGAAAAAGCAGAGGATCTGAAAGAGTTACTCCTTTATAGCGGTCCGGATAAAGTGGAAAGAGTGACTTTTATTTATGAGGAATCAGGTGTCGGTCGTGCTGCGCAGGAAGCCAAGAATTTTTATATGGAAAAGGCATATGCCAGTCTGGAAAGTATTTCTGTTTTGGGTGAGCGTAAAAAATCGCTGAAAGAGTTAGCGGAATTTTTATTAGTCAGAGATGCATGAAGGGGGCTAAAGCTTAAAGCCTAAAGCCTAAAGCCTAAAGCCTAAAGCCTAAAGCCCAGAGCTTAAAGCCGAAAACTAATTTGGATTTTTTTCAAATTAATAATGAACAGGAATTTCCTGTATTAATTAAAAGTTTTAGGCTTTAGGCTTTAAGCGTTTGGCGTTTGGCGTTAGGCGTTTCGCGTTAGGCGTTAGGCTTTAAGCTTTAGGCTTCACTGAACGATGTAACTAACTCCTTCCAAAGCCAGAAAACTATTGGGAAAAACTTCTCTTGTTTCTTTTTCAAACTCTTCGAGCGTATCGTACTTGGAACTGAAGTGACCGATGAGCAATTGTTTTACGCAGGCGGTTTTTGCAATGTTGGCGGCCTGTACGGTTGTACAATGAAATCTTTTCGTGGCACGTTCTTCGAGGTCTTTCAGATAAGTGGTTTCATGGTACAACATATCCACATCTTTCACCTTAGCCGCGACTTCCGGATTATAAATGGTATCTGCCGAATAGGCATATGATTTTGGTTTCGGCGCGGCGTCCGTCACGGAACTGTTTTCAATGAGAAGCCCTTCTTTGGTTTCGTAATCTTCACCCCATTTCAGGCGGTCGAAAAAGGAAGACGGGACCCCGGCAAGTCTTGCCTTATCAGGGTTTACACGCCTGGGCGGACGGATTTGCTGAAAAATGAAGCCCCAGCATTCTATCCGGTGAAAAACTTTAAAACAACTGACCTGGTAACGGGTTTCTTTTAGCAGAATACCCTCTTCTTTCAACGGATGAAAGATGAGTTTAAAAGGCAGAGTCGTGTCGGCTACCTGTAATTGTAAGTTAAATATGTCGATCAGTGGTGCCGGTCCATAGAGGTTCAGGTCCTGTGTGCGGCCGAGCAGGCCCATGCTGGTTATCAGGCCGATCAGTCCGAAATAGTGGTCCCCGTGCAGGTGCGAAATAAAAATATGGTTTATTCTGCTGCGCCGGATCTTGTATTTGTTCATCTGCGACTGGGTGCCTTCTCCACAATCAATGAGGAACAAATGGTCATCAAGGGTAACCACCTGGGCGGTCGGATGCCTGTCGAATGCCGGTATGGCTGAATTATTTCCCAGAATTGTTACCGCGAGCACAGATTGGATTTAGGTATGATCATTCAGTTTTGCATGAAATCTTGCTGATAGCAGCTGAAAAATAGTACAAAATGTAATAGGAACGGGATTTGATCGTTAGCATATTATCCGTTGCCCGCTGAACTAATCCGTAAATTCCCTTTCGATTTCTTCCATATAAATAATATCGGAGGCCTCACTCTGGGTGGGGGCGATTTGTAATATTTCAAATTGTTCATTCTGTTCAAAATATTTTTTTACCTGCGGTTGTAATTCGCATAATACAAAAGAAGCCCCGTTGGAATAAAAAAGGTTTCTTAAATCGAGAAAGCCAACCGCAGCAGCAGAATCCATTTTTTGAATGTCTTTTAAATTGAGGAGCAGGTTTTTCACTTCCTGAATTAAAAAAGGCTCACACAGATCGTGCAGTGCTGCTGTCATATTAGCAGTGAAATTGGGTTCAAGCACAGTAATGTCATGGAATTTCTCGTTGGTACTAATTTTGACTTTCATAACAACCGGCATTGTTAACATACGTTAATAAACCCTGAAAAACAGGAATCAAAAATATTCGTTATTATTGTATTAAGCTCAATTAGTTAAAAATGGATAATAATTTTTCGGCTCAGGTTAAAGAGATTATTTCGTTCAGCAGGGAGGAAGCCTTAAGGTTAGGAAATGACTTTATCGGGACAGAACATTTGCTTCTGGGTCTGATCAGGGAGGGTGACAATACGGCTGTCCGGATTCTGAAAAGTTTCAATGTGGATCTTTATGAATTGCGCAAAGAGGTGGAACTCGCTGTGAAGGACAAAACCGGTAAGAATATTGCCAATATTAACAGCCTGCCCCTCACCAAACAGGCTGAAAAAGTGATACGTGTTACCGTACTCGAAGCAAAGGCCCTGAAGAGCCCGACTGTTGAGACGGAACATCTGATGCTCTCGATTCTGAAAAACAAAGAAAACATCGCAACTCAAATCTTAAATCAATTCGACGTGGATTACGATTTATTTAGAAATGAACTGGGTGTTGTTAAAAGTAATGATACCCGCAGCGAATATGCTGAAGAAAACGATGATGATTTTGATGATGAAAAAAAGTATGCCGCATCCAAGGCACGTCCTGCCGGTAATACAAAAAGCAAGACACCGGTGCTGGATAATTTCGGCCGCGATATTACCCGCCTGGCAGAAATGAATTCGCTGGATCCGATTGTTGGACGGGAAGAAGAAATCGAAAGGGTTTCCCAGATTCTTTCCAGACGCAAGAAAAATAATCCGATCCTGATCGGTGAACCCGGAGTTGGAAAAACAGCGATCGTGGAAGGACTGGCCCTGCGCATTGTACAGCGTAAAGTTTCCCGTGTGTTGTTCGACAAAAGGGTGATATCCCTGGATCTGGCAGCGCTCGTGGCAGGAACAAAATACCGCGGACAGTTTGAAGAACGCATGAAAGCGATCATGAATGAACTGGAAAAAAACCGCGATGTCATATTATTCATCGATGAAATTCATACGATCGTTGGTGCAGGTGGTGCTTCCGGCTCGCTGGAT
>DASXNJ010000212.1:0-17849 GCA_036495145.1 Puia sp. | reverse complement strand
TGTCCTGGCGGATTCCAGGATGGTTCGTGCTCCGTAAGCACTACTCCAGGCAACACAACTTCCTTGTTTTCCCTGATCACCTACAGCCGGCGCATATTTGGAAAGGTTGGCTGATTCCGGTAAGGGATTTTTATTATCATCGTCAGAAAGGGATTCGTATACCTTAGACTTATCAAACTGACGTGGATCCAGAATGCCTCCGGTTGCCAGTTGCTGCACCTGCTGCGAGATGCTTCCAATATTACATCCACCTCCACGCCCCAGTAAAAAGTAAGCGCCGATGCCAAGTGCAATGATCAGGAGCAAACTTTTGGGGCCCCGAATCAATCCGAATATCAGTGGAAGCAAACCAAACAAGCCACCACCGCCACCGCCTCCCCTCCCTCCCGAATCTCCACCTTCGAACCCGCCGCCACTATCGTCAGCATCAGGCTGATCATCTGTCATACGTATCGGCATACCCTTATTTTATGGATTGAAGAAAATACTGATAGTCTTCATCAGGCTGCGGCCTCTGAAAATAATGAAAGCGGGGAATATGAAAAAATTTAAATCACTTCAATCTGATTTCGCAGTAAGTCGTCAAATTGATCCCGGCGACGAATAAGATGTGCTTTGCCATCGATTACCAATACTTCTGCAGGTTTAAAACGGGAATTAAAATTTGATGACATCTCAAAACCATAGGCACCCGCATTCCGGAAAACCAGATAATCTCCTTCACGAACCTGGTTCAACGGCCGGTCCCAGGCGAATGTGTCGGTTTCACAAATATTACCCACAACCGAATAATTTTTCATAGGTGCATCCGGATTACTGATATTCTCAATGTGGTGATAGGCATCGTAGAACATAGGACGTATCAAATGATTGAATCCGCTATTCACACTCACGAAATCAGCGGCGCTGGTTTCCTTTAATACATTCACTTTTGTTATAAAATGCCCGGCAGCGCTGACCAGAAATTTTCCGGGTTCAAACCAGACCTGAAGTTTTCTTCCGTTTTTATAGGGATGATTGGCAAAAGCCAGTTTCACCTTTTCAGCCAGCGCGAGTATGTCTGTTTCCTGTTCACCTTCTTTGCTGGCCACCTTAAAACCACCACCCAGGTCAATAAATTCCAGGTGTTCGAAATGATTTGCGATATCGAATAATACTTCAATTCCTTTCAAAAAAACATCTACGTCTTTTATTTCGCTTCCGGTATGAATATGCAGGTCGCTGATTCGAAGATTGTGTTTTTTTACAATTTGCAGAATCTGCTCAATCTGATCTACCGGAATACCGAATTTACTCTTGTCATGGCCGGTCGATATTTTCAAGTTGCCTCCTGCCAGAATATTCGGGCGGAGGCGAATACCCACCGGATATGAATAACCGAAAGCTTCGCCGAATTTATCGAGATTCGAAAGACTATCGATATTGATATATACACCCAAATCCTTCGCTTCCCTGATTTCATCGAAGTCGATTCCATTGGATGTATATAAAATACGTGATGCCGGAAATCCGGCATGAACGGCCAGTTTCACCTCATTAATTGAACTGCAGTCCACATTAGCGCCGAGGTTCCTGATATATCTTAGAATGTTCAAATTCGTAAGCGCTTTGCAGGCATAGAAAAAAACAGTATTGGTGTTGGTAAATGCAGATTGAAGTTTGCCAAACTGTTCTTTTATTTTTTCAGCGTGATAAACATACAATGGAGTTCCGTATTCTTCAGCAATTTGGATAAGACCGGCGTGGGAAAGAGGTGTTGACATCAAGTATGAAAGTATGGAAATATGGAACTGTGGAAATGGTTTTAAAATATTTGAATTCAGAAATTATACCTAAGTCTCGTCGCCAGGTTTCGAGTCAGAACTATTTTCCAGCAACTCTCCTTCTTCACTCACAACCAGTGCCTGTGTAATCTCAGGCGTGGTGGGTGTATAATTTATAAGAGAAGGCTCTTCCAGGTTTTCTCCCAATACTTCTCTCAGACGCGGAAGATCGGCAGTTTGATTGATTCCAAAATAGTCCATAAAAGTTTTGGAAGTCGAGTAAATCAGCGGCTTGCCGGCCATCTCTTCATTACGGCCGATAATGACAATCAATTCCTTTTCAAGCAGTTTCTGGATGGAATAATCACTGTTTACGCCACGAATTGATTCGATTTCGCCTTTCGTAATGGGTTGTTTATAGGCTACAATGGCCAGTGTTTCCAATGCGGCTGTGGATAAACGTTTAAGGAATTTTTCACCATTCAGCTGTGCGATGGTTTTATGATATTCTTTTTTTGATAAGAATTGCCATCCACCGCCGCTCTCCTTCACTTCAAACGGATAAAACTCAGCCTTGTATTTTTCAACGATACCTTCTATACCGGTTGAAACCTGTTCCAATGTCAGTTTGTCCTCCATGAATCCAAATGCATTGTTGAGCAGTTCGGTTATTTCCATAGAAGTCAGCGGCTTATCGCTTGCAAAAATTAAAGATTCAATATGAGGAATTAAGTCGGAGATTTCCATAGAAGAAAGTGTGGAAGTGTGGAAATGTGGAAATAAATATTAATAATTTATTACGACTGCAAAATAGGTAAATAGCATATAGTTACTAGATATTGTGGTTGTCAGATGCTCACATTTCACTCACATTTCGGAAATGGCACCTCCACATTTCCACATTTTCACATTTTCACATTTTCACATTCCCACATTTGTATTATCCCTGCAGCGCTGCTGCACCGGAAACGATTTCAGTCAATTCAGTCGTGATGGCTGCCTGGCGGGCGCGATTATAGGAAATGCGCAAACTTTTTAGAATTTCGTTCGCATTCTCAGTTGCTTTATCCATAGCAGTCATACGGGCACCGTGTTCCGAAGCATTGGCATCCAGAACAGCCTTGAACAACTGCGTATTCAGAATTTTCGGCATCAGTTCTCTCAATAAAATCTCTTTGGACGGCTCAAAGATGAAGTCGTTGGAAGTCGCGCCTTGCGATTTGGCTGCTTTTGGAATCGGCAGAAATGGCTCTACTATGAAATTTTGCGAGGCCGCATTTTTGAACTGGCTGTAAATAATATCGACCGCATCAAAGTCGTGGTTTTCAAAAGCTTTTACGGCTGACTGAGCACAAAGCTGCACCGACTCAAAGTGAAGGTGTTGAAATATATCCCGGAATTCTCCGTTTACTTTGTAGTTGTTCTTCAGGAAATGTTCATAACCTTTTTTACCAATACTCCAGATTATAGTGTTGCCTTTGGCCGTTTGCTCGGGATATTTATCCCGCATGGTTGCCTTTGCGAGTTTAATGAGGTTGGAGTTGTAGGCACCACAGGATGCCCGGTCGCTCGTGATCAGGATCAACAATACTTTCTGAACAGGCCTGGCGGTGGATAAAGAAGAGCTTATGTCATTGTCGGCTTCGCTGACAATATTACTGAGCAGTTGCTGAAGTTTTTTGGAATAGGGCCGCATCTGCTGAATCGCTTCCTGGGCTTTGCGCAGTTTAGTGGCGCTGATCATCTTCATCGCCTTGGTAATCTGCTGCGTGCTCTGGATCGATTTGATCCTGTTACGAACTTCCTTCAGTTGTCCTGCCATATGGGTATTTTAAGCCGGCTGCAAAGTTAGCGGAACAGGCCCAAAAAGCAAGTCTGGTTTTGAAAAAAACGAATCACTGTCACCTGATTTCAAGGACCGGCAACAAAAAAATTGTACCTTTGCAACCCTTTTATAACTATGTCTAAATCAAAGAAAAGCGATTTGCCTGTTATCCTGATTACCAATGACGATGGTATCATGGCTCCCGGAATACTGAACCTTGTTGAAGCTGTAAAAGATTTGGGAAAATGTGTTGTAGTAGCGCCCGACAAACCCCAGTCGGGTATGGGTCACGCCATAACCATCGGCCAACCCCTACGGCTTACGCCGGTTAACATTTTTGAAGGAATAGAAGCCTGGCAATGCTCGGGCACCCCGGTGGATTGTGTGAAACTGGCGGTAGACAAAGTACTTCACCGTAAGCCGGATATATGTCTGAGTGGAATTAACCACGGCGCCAATCATTCCATCAATGTTATTTACTCCGGTACCATGTCCGCCGCTGTAGAAGCGGCCATCGAAAGCATTCCCTCTGCCGGTTTTTCACTTCTGGATCATAGCGTCGAGGCTGATTTTACCGGCGCACGGAAATATGCGCGACTGGTTGTTGAACAAATGCTTCGTACAAGGCTGGACAAACACACGGTACTAAACGTGAATATCCCGGCTGTTCCGATAGAACTGATCAAAGGTGTAAAAATCTGTAAACAAGCTTACGCAAAGTATGAAGAGGATTTTGTAGAGAGAAGTGACCCGAATGGGAAAAAATACTTCTGGCTCACCGGAGAATTTGTGAATTTTGATAAAGGCAGAGATTCTGATGTCTGGGCGCTCGAACATAATTATGTAAGCGTCGTACCCGTACAATTCGATTTGACGAATTACATACTTAAAACCAAACTTGAAAAATCCTGGAAGTTTTGATATTCAAAAAAGACAACCTGAAATTCGGTATTCTTCTCGGCATTCTCGGTCCCCTGCTTGCAATGCTCCTGTATTATTTGTGGATCTTCAGCCGAACCATCAATCTGACAGAATACTTATACGTTCTTCGTACCAATAAACAATTACTGACGGCTATCAGCAGTATTTCGTTACTGGCCAATGCCATACTCTTTACTGTTTATATAAATACCCATCGGGATAAAACGGCCAAGGGTATTTTTGTAGCTACCCTTATTTATGGGATTGCCGTACTTGTTTATAAACTGGTTCATTAAAGCTCAAGGCTTAAGGCCGAAGGCTTAACGCCAATGCATCCCGGTCAACGGTCAACGGTCAACGGCCAACAGTCAACCACCAACCGCCAACCTTCTTTATCTTTGATCCTCATGAAATATTATGTCATCGCGGGCGAAGCATCGGGAGATTTACATGGCGGCAACCTGATCCGTGAAATAAAACTAAGGGATCCGGATGCACAGATACGCGGATGGGGTGGCGAACTCATGCAGCAGGCCGGAGCAGAAATCGTAAAAGATTACCGCGACCTGGCATTTATGGGATTTACAGAAGTTATCCGAAACCTGCCCACCATCCTGAAGAATATCAAGTTTTGCAAGTCAGATATTCTCCTGTTCAAGCCTGATGCAATTATCTTTATCGATTATCCCGGTTTTAACCTGCGTATTGCTACCTGGGCCAGAAAAATGCGATTTAAAACCATTTATTATATTTCGCCGCAGGTCTGGGCATGGAAAGAAAGCAGAGTAAAAAATATTCGCGAGAATATCGACAAAATGCTGGTCATCCTTCCCTTCGAAAAGGATTTTTTTCAGAAATGGGATTATGAGGCGGAATATGTAGGCCACCCCCTGGTGGAAGTAATAGAACGATTTAAACAATCTCCCGAAGCCGGTTTACCACCCGAAATTTTTTTATCCGGCGATAAAAAAAACCAGTCCCCGCTGCCACTGATTGCCCTTTTACCGGGCAGTCGCAAACAGGAAATTTTAATGAAGCTTCCGGTGATGCTGGAAGCCAGCCGCCAGTTTCCGGATTTCCAGTTTGTGGTCGCTGAGGCGCCAGGACAGGATCCTGATTTTTATGATGAGGTATTAAAAAATTATCATCAGGCAGGAAGGGTTCGCAACCAGACATATTCTTTGCTGATGCATGCCAGGGCTGCCTGTGTCACTTCAGGTACCGCCACACTGGAAACGGCTTTATTTGGAGTTCCTGAGGTAATCTGTTATAAAGGAAGCAGTATATCATACCAGATAGCCAAACGCCTGATCAAGGTAAAATATATCTCGCTGGTGAACCTCATCATGGATAAACCGGTTGTAAAAGAGCTGATTCAGGAAGAAATGACTGTTCAAAATATTGTCGCCGAACTCAGGAAACTGATTTTTGATAATGAAATCAGGAGTCGGATAGCAAAGGATTATTCCGCTTTGCGAAACCTTTTATCGCAGGGTGGTAACGCTTCTGAGAAGGCAGCCATGCGGATCGTTGATTTCGTAAAAAACTGATGTTTCCCCGCTGTAATCCGGCCTCTTCCGTTTTGATTTTTAATGTTATTTTTTATGAAAAATCATCCGGAAGATAATAATCAGGATTCCGATCAGAAACATAAAAATCGAAATCCGGTTGATACTGTTCATATAGCGGATCCAACTGTTAGTTGGCTCATTCGGATCCCTTTTTCGGATGTAAAGGTATTCAGCAAGCTTGCGAAGTATTCCCATCTTGATATCAAAGATAATTAAGAAGAGCATCCGGGATTCTTTCAGAATGGATATATTTGCAGCTCTTTCAAAGGACCATATTCGCGGGAGGCTTTGTCGGTCGAAGGGGGATTAGCTCATCTGGTAGAGCGCTAGCATGGCATGTTAGAGGTGACCGGTTCGATCCCGGTATCCTCCACTAAAAAAAAGTTAAGTGCATTTCACTTAACTTTTTTTCGTTACAACCTTTCCTGATCCGTTTCATGGTCCGCAGGATAGACTTTGTATTTCGTTGAAAACATAAAATCCAGCGACCTTCTTCCCGACCCTTCCAGCAAAAGAAATAAACAACCCATAATCTGCGCATAGTCAGATCTGATTTCGTGCAACACAGCCCAAAAACCCATTTTTGGCGGAGCGGGCGGCATGGGTAATGGACTTACTCCAAAATACAAATCTATTTTCGTGCTCAGCACGGCTACGATCATCTGGATGATAAAATAGAATGATACGAAACGCGTGAAAACTCCGAAAATAAGCAGTAACCCGCCCATGATTTCACCCGTGGCTATCCAGTGTGCTGTAATGTCCGGAAATGGAAAACCCAATTTTGTGAATCTTCCAACTCCCTGGTTTACATATACTAACTTCAGAATACCCTCCCAGAAAAAAACACCACCCGCCATCAGCCGGATGATTAAAATTGCCGATGGTCCCGCAACCGGAGGATTGACAAACCAGTTCATCAACTTTTTCATTTTATTTATTTTATTAAAAGATTCCGCAAACCTCAAAACTTTACAATGGCGCTCGAAATTTATTACAGCATCTATGGAATACGCTTGACAAAACAGTGGATTATCAAGAATTCCCCACCGCACATGTAATAATTAACTTAACATGGATGATGTAACTATTTTTGTATTAAAAATAATTTGCCGGTAAGATCCTATTTTTTCCATGTTCTGTTCTGGATGGCCATATACGGTTTCTGGGTAGTCGTATTCAGGTCTTATTCGATTAGTCTTACAAAAACGATGACGATCGAATTCTGCTATTTGATTTTCATAACGGCTGATTATTATATCATCAATTATTTTATTGTCCCGGCATTTCTGTTTAAAAGAAAATATATCCTGTTCGTAACAGGACTCTTGGGAACCATCCTCCTTTCGGCCTGGGGAAGGTCGGTCATAGCACTCAATATGAGTGTTTATTATTTTCATGTTCCCGGGAAAATTGACTTTCCCGATCTGTTTCTTCATTCTTTGATTAATATCTCACTTTGGATCCTCCTGATAACTGTCGGAAAGATGATGATCGAAAGGCTGCAGGCACAGTCACAATTGGAAATGCTGGAAAAAGAAAGAGTTAAACACGAACTGGATTACCTGAAAGCCCAAATCAATCCGCACGCACTTTTTAATTCACTGAACACGATCTACGGACATATTGAAAAGAACAATCAGGTAGCCAGGAATACCTTGCTGCAATTTTCAGAATTGCTGAGATACCAGCTTTATGATTGCGGTGAAGAAAAAGTAAGTCTTGACAAAGAAATTGAATACATCAATAATTTTATTTCATTCCATAAACTCAGAAAAGATGAAAACCTGGTGGTGGGCATTGACATCGGACATATTGACTCCAACCTTCAAATCGCTCCGTTATTGCTGGTTGTATTGTTAGAAAACGCATTCAAATTTGTCAGTAATCATTCTGATAAAGAAAATAAGATATGCATTCAGATATCAACCGTTGGAAAGCTGCTCCATTGCCTGATATCCAACACAAAAGAATTTCAGGAATCGGATCCGGAAAATAAATTAAAGGGTATCGGAGTTGCCAATTTAAAAAGACGGCTTGAACTTTTGTATAAAGGCAGGTATGAGTACCGGATCATCAATGAGACATGTATTTATAAATCATTCCTAACTATTGACCTCTCATGAAACTGAAATGCATCATTATTGAAGATGAACCTGTTGCAAGAAAAGTCCTGCAGGAATTTGTTGAGGAAATTGATTACCTGGAACTGAAAGGCTATGCAGAAAATCCATTGAAAGCCATGTTTCTTTTAGACGGTCAGGATATAGACATTATCTTCTTAGACATCAATATGCCCAAAATAAACGGGATCGATTTCCTGAAATCTTACAAAACGAACGCCCATATCATCATAACAACCGCGTATCCGGTGTACGCAGTCGAAGCATACGGACTGGATGTTCTGGATTATCTGGTAAAACCAGTTTCATTTGAACGCTTTTTAAAAGCCTGTAATAAAGTGAAAGAACGGTCAGGTCTCAAAAATACAGGACCGGCAAATGTTCAAAAATCGACCGATCATTTTTTCATAAAATGTGAAAATCAAATTGAAAAGGTCTTCTATCATGACCTGTTATATGCAGAAGCCATGATGAACTATGTAATGTTGTATACGACCACGAAAAAAATGATGGTTTATATAACGATGAAGGGCCTGGAAGAACAATTGCCCGTAGAAACTTTTATAAAAGTGCATAAATCCTTTATTGTGAATATTGGCAAAATCAAAAGCATAGAGGGCAATATTTTACATGTCGGGAATGAGAAGATTGCGATCAGTCAGAACTTGCGTGAAAAAGTCGTAAATCAGATTATACAGGATAAAATGATCAAGCGCTGACGCACTTTGAATTCAAACGATATCAGGCATCAAATTCGAATAAAGGCAACCCGTTGTATCCGATGTTCTCAATCACGAATAAAGAACCTGCTAATGGTTGATCACGCAACTGATCCTGAGACAATCCATTTTTTGCACTTGTAATATATAAATCACCGAAAAGTTCTCCGCCAAAACAGCAGGAAGTAACCCGGGCAACGGGTAAAGGAATAGAAAGTAATTTTTTCCCTGAAATTGGGTCCCAGCGCGTAATCTGCCAGCCGTCCCAATGAGCAATCCATAACATGCCTTCACTGTCGATCGTCATTCCGTCCGGGGATCCGTTATTTTTAGGAATTCGAATGGCAATTCTTTTATTTGTTATTTCTGCGTTCACGCGGTCAAAGTCGAAAGCAGCAACTGTAAATGTAGGTGTATCGATATAATACAATATGCTATTATCCAGGCTCCAGGTTAAACCATTGGAAATTGAAACCCGTTCCATTTTTTTCGTAACAGACAGATCCCTGTCCAACAAATAAAAACTTCCTTTTTCCGGTTCATCAGTGTGTGACATCGTTCCAGCCCAGAATCTTCCGTCAGGACCGCATTTACCGTCGTTGAAACGATTACCAGGTATATCGGGTTCGGGATTTGATATCATAGATACGATTCCCAAGTCCCTGTCAATAAACCCGAACCCGTTTTTCAGTGCTGCAATAAAATGGCCGCTCCTGCAAATAGCGACTGCGCCGATCATCTGATGAACCGAATTTATCTTGTGTGTCTGATTTGAAGGACTGTATTCATGAATTTGTCCATTCAAAATGTCAACCCAGCAAATTGTTTTTTTTCTGAAATCCCAAACCGGGCCCTCGCCGAGGAGACAGGCATTCTGAATAACTGTTTCGATATTCATCATAGAAACGCAAAGTGAAGTTCAGAGCTCAAAGCAATCATAAATTTATCTGTACCTATTTCGCAACCTCCGCGTTATTGCTAATCCGGATACGGACTAACTGAACTCCAGCCGCCGTCCACTATTAATGTCTGACCCGTTATATGACGTGCTTTTTCGGATACCAGGAATAAAGAAGTGGCGGCGATATCCTGAACAAAAGCAGGTCTTCCCATCGGTGTAATGCGCGACCATATTTTGTTATAATCGGGATCCTGCAAAGTGCGTTCGGTGGCCGTTGCACCTGGTGCAATGGCATTCACATTGATCCTGTATTCCGACAATTCAATAACAAGGTTTTTTGCAAGCATTTCCAAAGCAGCTTTACTCATGCCATAGGCCGCGAGATTTTTATGTGCCTGATGTCCTGTCACTGAAGAAATAAATAAAATGGAACCTCCATCCGGCTGACGCTTCATGTGATTGGCCGCTGCCTGGGCCAAAAAAAAAGTTCCGGCCAGGTTAACCTGCATTACTTTATTAAAAGCTTCAGGAGAATAAGTCAGGAAGTCACCAAATAAAGTAATACCGGCATTTGCAATAACAATATCCAGGCTTCCATATGTCTCTACCGCGCTGTCAACCATTTTTCTGATAGTCTCCAAATCGCTGGAATCGCCTGAAACAACCATACAGGATTCCGGGTAATCCTGATGAATGTTTTTAACCGCTTGATTCGCCAGTCCCGAATCAATATCATTCAGGATAATATGAACGCCTACTTTTGCGAGGCTTCTGCAAATCTCAAAACCGATGCCCTGACCAGCACCCGTAACAATCGCAATTTTGTTTCTAAATTCCATATCTCGCTGTATATCGTTCATCGATGACCGTTGCCCGTATTCTTCTCCACTTCCACACTTCCACATTTCCATACTTCCACATTTCCACACTTCCACACTTCCATACTTTCATCCCTTCCAACTGGTTGTATAATCAGGGTTTTCAATGGCCAGTGCGGCCTCTGTTAATTGCAGCGGATGAAAAGTGTCTACCATCACTGCCAGCTCTTTTGTTTCTTTGGCACCCAGACTTTTCTCCACCGTGCCGGGATGCGGTCCATGAGGTATTCCGGCAGGATGGAGCGTAAGCATGCCGCGCGTAACGTTCTTACGACTCATGAAATCGCCATCCACGTAATACAATAATTCATCGCTGTCGATATTACTATGGTTATATGGAACCGGTATGGATAAAGGATGATAATCAAATAAGCGGGGAACGAAACTGCAGACAACAAAATTATTTCCCTCAAATGTGATATGTACCGGAGGAGGCTGGTGAACCCGGCCCGTAATCGGTTCAAAATTATGGATAGAAAAAATATAGGGATAACAACAACCGTCCCACCCAACCACATCAAAAGGATGATGCGCATAATGGATCCCATACAGCATCCCCCGTTTTTTTATCCGCACGAGAAAGTCTCCGGTTTCATCTTTTGCTTCTGAAAAAACCGGTGTCCGGATGTCGCGTTCACAATAGGGCGAATTCTCGAGCAACTGTCCATATCTGCTGAGATATTTCTTTGGATATCGGATCGGGCTAAACGATTCAACAATAAACAACCGGTTTGTCTCAGTATCAAATTGTATCTGATAAATGGTTCCCCGCGGAATATGTATATAGTCACCGTACGAAAAACTTAGCTCACCATAAAGCGTCGACAACTTTCCGCTGCCTTCGTGTACAAAAATCAATTCGTCTGCATCTGCATTTTTAAAAAAATAACCGGTCAACGATTTTTTTGGAGCAGCCAGAGAAATGTGTACATCATTATTTACGAGTATGGGCTTTCTGCTATTCAGATAATCTTCCTGCCCCATAATTTTAAATCCCTCGAGACTTCTGTGCTTTAGCATCTTTTCTTCTGTAATCCGGATATTGATCGCTACCGGCAGGTCGGTACTCAGAATCTGGGTGGGCGGATGAATATGATACAGCAAACTATAATCGCTGGAAAATCCCTCGGTTGAAAAAAGTTCTTCTGAATACAATTTCCCCGTAGGACTCCGAAACTGGGTATGCCGTTTTGCCGGAACAATACCACGGCTGATAAAATGTGCCATAATTCAAATTTTTTAACGATCGTCACATAAAGTTCCGGTTCATTTATATATATATTCCATTTTATTTTAATTAATTTTATGATACGATGCGTCCGGATTATGCATATAAATTATTTACTGACCAGCGTCTGCGGTATATCTTTCTGATCTTGTCTCTGGCTACAGATACTGCAGACTAACTTTTTATCAGCTCCATCCGCTTCATTATTATTAATTTTTTTATGGAAAATGATTTTCTACCCCTGCTGGGTACTGACTATATCGAATTCTACGTGGGAAATGCCAAACAGGCCGCTCACTATTATAAAACTGCATTTGGATTTCAGGGGATTGCCTATCTGGGTCCGGAAACCGGCGTGAAGGACCGGATAAGTTATGTGGTTCGCCAAAACAAACTGACTTTTGTTTTTACTTCTGCCTTGAGACCGGATCACGAAATATCCCAACAGGTATTAAAGCATGGTGATGCTGTTAAATCGATTGCTCTTTTAGTGGACGATGCGGATTCCGCGTGGAAAGAAACTACGCAGCGGGGAGCTGTTTCTTTCATGGAACCAAAAAAGATGAGCGATTCAATGGGAGAAATCGGCATCAGTGGAATAAAACTTTATGGGGATACAGTTCATCTTTTTATTTCCCGAAATAAATATAATGGAGTCTTTATGCCAGGTTATTTACCCTGGGAATCAGGGTATCAGCCCGCTTCCACGGGATTACTATACGTGGATCATTGTGTTGGAAATGTGGGTTGGAACCAAATGAACCGCTGGGTGGAATTTTATGAAAAAGTAATGGGATTCAGGAACATATTGACTTTTGATGATACAGACATTTCAACCGAATATTCGGCCCTGATGAGCAAAGTCATGAGTAACGGAAACGGCATGGTGAAATTTCCTATAAATGAGCCGGCGGAAGGAAAAAAGAAATCACAGGTGGAAGAATTCCTGGAATTTTTTAATGGAGAAGGTGTACAACATATTGCGCTTGCAACCGACCATATCGCAGACACAGTTTCAGAGCTCATGCGCCGCGGTGTGGAGTTTTTAAAAGTCCCTTCCAGTTACTATGATGAACTGGAAGAACGCGTCGGTAAGATTGATGAAGATCTGGAGCCATTAAAAAATCTGGGTATCCTGGTTGACCGGGATCCTGATGGTTATCTCCTTCAGATTTTTAGCAAACCGGTGCAGGACCGACCCACTGTTTTTTTTGAAATCATTCAAAGAAAGGGTGCAAAAAGTTTTGGTAAAGGAAATTTTAAAGCTTTGTTTGAAGCGATTGAACGGGAACAGGATAAAAGAGGTAATTTATAAATCGTATTATTCTTTTTTTTGATAAGATAAAAGCCGGCTATTGAAACTCGTTAGTTTTTTAAAAAACGGATCTGAATGTGCCGGCCTGATCTCCGGAGACAAAGTTTACGATTTATACATGCTTCATGGCGGCTTCCCTGAGTCTGTCGGTAAAATCCTGATTGGATGGGATGAATATTATCCGCAGTTACTGAAACTTTCAAGAGACATTGATCAATCGGCCAAAATCAAAAGCCGTGGACTTTCACTAAATGATGTTCATCTGATAGCGCCGGTACCACATCCTCCATCACTTAGGGACGGTTACGCATTTCGTCAGCACGTAGAAACTTCCAGAAGAAACCGGGGTATGGAGATGACCGCTGTATTTGATTCGTTTCCTGTTTTCTATTTTGGAAACCACCACACAGTCAGAGGTCCGGGTCCGGTACATTGTATGCCTGATCATTTCAAAAAGCTGGATTTTGAACTGGAGGCGGCCATTGTTATCTCCCGGCCAGGCAAAAATATTCGCGCCGAAGATGCCGATGCTTTTATCGCCGGGTTAATGATCATGAATGATTTCAGTGCACGAAGTCTACAGATGGATGAAATGTTGTTGAGTCTGGGACCTGCTAAAGGAAAAGACTTTGCGACTACCACCGGCCCCTGGCTGGTTACAATGGATGAATTAAAATCCCGGGAAGTGAAATGCAAAAAAAATCACATAGGAAAATCCTGGAATCTCAAAATGTCTGCTTCGGTTAATGACAGGACTGTTAGTGAAGGAAATCTTTCAGATATGGAATGGACCTTTGCAGAGTTAATTGCAAGAGCATCCTATGGAGTAGAATTGTATCCGGGAGATATTATCGGATCGGGAACTGTTGGTACCGGCTGCTTTCTGGAATTAAACGGAACGGGGAAATTTAATAATCCGGATTATAAAGAGCAATGGCTGATGGCAGGTGATAAAATTGAATTAAAAATTGATCTGCTGGGTGCCCTCAGCAATCAGATTCTGGTGGAACCATCCAATTATTCCATACTACAATTAAAAAAATGATCTTACGCGAAACCGGAGGTCAAGGCCTGAAGACCTCACTAAGCCTGTATGGTTTCTGATTCCAAATACTCTTTTAAAGATTTGCCCAGGATATAAGTCCATCCTTCAGCAAATTTATCCTTCCCAAAGTCAGCGCCTGCTCCTTTAAAACTCTCCAGGCCGGTATGCATAAGTCTCAATTTTGTTTTTTTTCCTTCTTCAGACAATTCAAAAGATACAATGGAATTGCCAGGATAACCTTCATACCGCCAGCTATACGAAAGTCTTTTCTTTGGTACGACTTCGGTTACCATACAAAGATGTTTGTACTCGCCTTTCGCACCGCCCGAGAATGAAAATTCGAATCCGACAACTGGCTTAAAATCGGGCATCTGGAAATACCATTTTTTAAGTTGTTCATTATCTGTAAGTACTTCCCACAATTTGGAAACAGACACATCATATGTCTGTTCTATGATAAAGGGTTGTTCACTCATTTTTTCGATTTTAAATAATTGCTTCTGCTACTACTTATGCAAATATTGGTCCGGGTCGTCAAAAATAAAAAACCTCCTGAACAGGCAGGAGGTTACGAAATATCATTTACAAAAATCCTACAGCGGTTTTTGTGTCACAGTCGCTGAAATGACCGTTTTGAGTTTTTCAGTTTGGCGTGAATGTATGTTTTGTTTTTTTGTATTGATTGCCAGCATCCCGAGGATCAGAAAAAAAGCGGGGGCGCTTAACCAACCAAGATCTCTACCTTGTTTCATATTTATTCTATATAGGTTTAATTAAGGGACGAATCTCATCCAGCGAGTGCAAAATACAATATTATTATTAGTCTACCAAACTAGTAGGTAAATATATTTTATTCTTCCAACTCATCTCCCATCGAGGGGTCGTTCCTGGCCATGGCTGTAAAAAGCGTAGAAAATCCCCGGGGTCAGAATTTTAGTCTGCTGAGAATGCTTTTGCTATCAGGCTATGAAAATGATGTATGCCCTGTTCGCGCGTAACAGAATACCTTCCATGCTGATAAAACCTGGAACGCACCCCCTTCTGTACAGCCTCCACTACTTCCTCATCCTCCATCTCTACCGTATCCAAACCGGAGCCTGCTCCCCTGTTAAACAATTCTTCTTTCCAAACATATGTAAGGAAAGAAACCTTGTTCTGATCGATGGTAAGTGGTCGAACAATATTGATACTAAGTCCCCATGGATAAAAATTAAACATCATATTGGGAAATACATAGAAATAATAGGCGGCCACTTTTTTTCCGTAATCCGGGGACGAAACAGGAAGGTCAAATATCTCTTCGTCCGTTTTTGCGAGACCCAGCTGAAGATTTGAAAAATCAAATATCTCGGTGGTATAATTTCCAAAATCGATGACCGCATTCAGACCGGCATGCACGAAGGGAATATGAAATCCTTCAAGATAGTTTTCGCAATATAGTGCCCAATGTGATTTTACTGTGTATTCAGTTGATAACTCCGGTTTAAAAATAAAATCATCTATGGGAAGCCAGGACAGACGCTCCTGCATCGCCTTGAAATATTTTTCCGGATCAGCATTTGTATCCAGGGAGCCAAATAATAAAGGGCCCCATTGATGTAATGGAAGTTGTTTGAGATCATCTTCCTTCGTTGGAAAATTTTTCACTTCCCTGAATTCCGGCATGGAAAGAAAACTTCCGTCGAGCCGGAACTGCCTGCCATGATATCGGCAGCGCAGATGGGTTACCTGACAAGCCTGTCCGATCAATACGGTTCCCCGGTGTGTACACACGTTGGATAAACATCGAACCTGACCGCCGGCATCTTTTACAAGCAGCAGTGGTTCATCCAGGTAATTCTCAAGCAAGGTGAAAGGATAACATGTCCCAGGCCCTGATACCAGATTTTTATTCCCGATGAATTGCCAGCTTTTCGAAAAGATTTTATCCCTGCTATCCGTGTAGACAGAGGGGTCCGTATAAAAATCCGTATCCAGTGTTTTTGCCAGCGAGATATCGGGATTTATTTGAAATCGCTTATTCAGATTTGCAATATTTAAAATTTATATAATCTTTTTGGCTGGAAGCGAAAAGCAAAAGGTTGGGCTCAACGCCTGCTGCTTCATGCTTTCTTATATTTCCAATGTCTTATTTTTCCTTCTTCCAGCCATTCAATCGTGGTGGCCAGTCTTTTATTCAAAGTTTCTTCTGTTTTTGCTTCGACGATCCATTCAATATACTCCCTTCGCTGAGATGGCGGGAAGGCATCGAATGTAGCGAGTGCTTTTTTGCTTTTTTTAAGTGCCGCCGCGAGTGCTTTTGGCAGCGGTAATTCTTTTTTAGGAGCCGTTTTCGGTTTTGTCACTTTCACTTTATCCTTATTCAGCTGCGCCGCTTCCCTGAGATATGATTGAAGAATTTTATCTGAAGGAAGATTTTTCAGAGTAATGAGTTTGTTCAGATGCCCCATGGAATTTTTGTCCGCCAGGTGTAAAATTTTTTCCGGATCTTTTAGCAGAGAGGCTTTCCAAAAACCCATCGAACAATGCTCGTTGAATGCAGCCATACTGCAAAGCATACCGCCATAGGCTTCATAATTCGGGAAACTCCATTTGATGGTCTCTTTTGCTTCCGGACAGGCCTGGAAGATTAATTTTCGCAGCTTCAAAAGAATGGGTTTGGCAAATGGGGCGGCTTTTTCGATATAAGCATCAACCCGGGGATCCATTTCCGGCATGATTTAATATTTTATTCAACAATTTACCTAAACCATTCAAATTTCTTTCTTAAATTATGCTATTGGCATCTTCAAAAACAGAACTTAAAAGAACACTCAGCCCTTTCCTGTTATGGGGTCTGGGCGTAGGCTATGTAATTTCCGGAATGTATTTCGGATGGAACCTGGGACTTGAACAGGGAGGAACCGGCGGATTGGCCATTGCCACCTGCTTTATTATTATTCTGTACAGCACTTTTACATTTAGTTATGCCGAACTCGCTGCAGCCATTCCCAAAGCAGGCGGTGTTTTTGACTATGCCCAACGCTCTATGGGAAATGATCTGGGATTCATCGCAGGGATGGCCCAGAATATTGAATTCATTTTTGCACCGCCCGCGATCGCATTCGCTATTGGCGCTTATTTCAATTTATTTTTTCCCCAGGTACCGATACTCCTGATAGCAGTTCTTGCCTATATTTTGTTTACCGCGCTGAATATTTATGGTGTGAAAGCCGCCGCCATGTTTGAATTAGTTATTACCATGATGGCGGTAGGCGAATTGTTATTATTTACAGGCATCACCCTGCCTCATTTTCAGGCAAAAAATATTCAGCATAATGCTTTCCCGCACGGATGGCAGGGAATACTTGCTGCCATTCCGTTCGCCATTTGGTTTTTTCTGGGCATCGAAGGTGTGGCCAATACGGCCGAAGAAGTTGTACATCCCCAACGTACTCTTTTACTCGGTTTTGGTTCTGCCATCCTTACACTCGTTATATTATGTGTGCTCATTTTTTTTAGTTCCATTGGGGTAAACGGATGGGAAACCTTCGTTTACCGGCCTGACGGATCTACATCAG
>DASXNJ010000211.1:0-3145 GCA_036495145.1 Puia sp. | reverse complement strand
AAGTCGGATGGCGCACTATATTCCATGACCCAGTATAAACCAGTGGTTTTTTTCTGGATGGGATACGCCAGTGATTTAAGACCCCAGGGATTGTCGTGCACCACGCTGCCGCCGTTATCTTTAACGAAGGCCGTGAATTTGCTCTGGGCGGCTTTAAAGTCCTCCTCAGACAGCACAGGGGTAAAAATCACCATCAATTCATAATTGTTCATTTCCCTGTTTTTGTTTAAAAAAAATAATTGGGCTGCGAAGGTAAAGACTTTCAGCGATATTCCGAAAGGAATTCCTCTAATAACCGTCAACGGTCAACGGTCAACTGCCAACGGTTAAAGCCCGTCATCCTGTCAGAATGCTTCAAATGGTATCATCTTTGAACTGCAGGCCTAAAACCGCCGATTATGCAAAAAGGAAGTATCAGAGTACAGACAGAGAATATCTTCCCCATCATTAAGAAGTTTTTATACAGCGACCACGAAATATTTCTTAGAGAGCTGATTAGCAACGCAGTAGATGCCTCCCAAAAATTAAGAACCCTTTCATCCGTAGGCGAAGCCAAAGGTGAGATCGGGGATTTGGACATCACTGTCAAACTGGACAAAGAAGCAAAAACCATCACGATCTCCGACAAAGGAATCGGAATGACGGCCGAAGAAGTGGATAAATATCTCAACCAGGTGGCCCTTTCCGGTGCCGAAGAATTCGTAAATAAATACAAGGGTCAGAACGAAAATGCCATTATCGGCAAATTCGGTCTTGGCTTCTATTCTTCATTTATGGTCAGCAGCCAGGTGGATGTCATTACAAAATCATATAAAGAAGATGTTCCCGCTGTGAAATGGGAATGTGACGGAAGTCCGGAGTATAGTCTGGAAGAATCTGATAAAAAAGAAAGGGGAACTGACGTCGTCCTGCATATTTCGGAAGACAGTACCGAATTCCTGGATGAAAACCGCGTCCGTGGGATCCTGGAAAAATTCTGTCGGTTTCTTCCCATCCCGGTATTTTTTGAAGAAAAACAAATCAATAATACACGCCCGGCCTGGACACGTAAACCCAGCGAACTGACCACACAGGATTACCAGGATTTTTATAAAGAATTATATCCCTTCAACGAACCGCCATTATTCTGGATCCATTTAAATGTGGACTATCCTTTCAACCTGACCGGCATTTTGTATTTCCCGAAAATCAAACAGAGTTACGAAATACAGAAAGATAAAATCCAGCTCTACAGCAATCAGGTTTTTGTTACTGATGAAGTAAAAGATATTGTGCCTGAATTTCTGATGCTCCTGCAGGGTGTCATCGACAGTCCGGATATTCCTTTGAACGTGAGCCGCAGTTATCTGCAGGGAGATCCCAATGTCAGAAAGATCAACAGCCACATCACAAAAAAAGTTGCCGATAAACTCGAAGAACTCTTCACGAAAGAAAGAAAGGAATATGAAGAGAAATGGGAAAGCCTCGGACTCTTTGTGAAATATGGGATGATGACAGACGATAAATTCCTGGAGAAGGCCAATAAGTTTCATATCATGGAAGATGCCGACGATTCCCGGTTTTATACTTTGGAAGAATATAAGACAGCTACTGAAACACTACAAAAAAATAAAGAAGGCAAGCTCGTAATTATATATACGAGTAATCCTGTTCAACAGAATAGTTATATCCGTGCTGCGCAGGGTCGGGGATATAAAATAGTGAAACTGGAAACTATCGTGGATGCAGGTTTTATAAACCAGATGGAAATGAAATGGGACCAGGTTCATTTCACCCGCGTGGACAGTGAAGTGGTGGACAACCTGATTGACAAACAGGATTCTGCTGAAACAGTACTTGGTAAAGACGATGCTGAAAAATTGAAGTCATTGTTTGCTGTTGATATTCCTTCTTTACACGTGACTGTTGAGATAAAAGGATTGAGTCCCGATGCCATGCCTGTTGTGGCAACAAGACCGGAATTCATGCGCCGCATGAAAGATATGGCTGCCCTGAATGGGGGAATGGGTGCGTTCTATGCGACCATGCCCGATGAAGTGACACTTACCGTAAATGGCAATCATCCGATTTATCAGAATGTTTTGAAAGAAGATGACAATGATAAGCAAAGGAAACTTGTTCATAATCTGGCCGATCTTGCACTGCTGAGCCAGGGTCTTCTCAAGGGTACAGAACTCACAGATTTTATTCAACGAAGTGTGGAACTTATTGGAGGAGAGAAAAAGAGCCCGATTATATTGGAAGCTTAAAGCCAAAAGACCAAAACTTTGGTTGCAAAATAAACTGTGGATAATAATGGATACGATGATTTTTCATCTACTGTTGTTATCCATTTTTATTTTAGATCGTTTTAGGCTTTAGGCGTTATGCTTTGGGCTTTCAGCTTGATATCAAGTATTTTCAGCTGAAGGTTTTTTTCTCCGTTCCATTCATTTACATCAAGCGTATAGGCAATATCCAATAGCTGTCCACTTTGAACAAGGGGCCATTTGTCCAACATATTAAATGCGATGCCGGAAAAAATAATTTCATCCTGTTTTACCAGAAGCCGGATATGTTTTTCTTTCAGTAATCTTGAATAACCGGTATCAATGACTCCTGTTGAACTGAGAACCGGTTTATAATTTTCCGGACCAAATGGTTCCATCTGTTCTATGATCCGGTATATCTGAAAGTCCAGATCACTAAACCGCACAACCGCATCGATTTCCAATTCGGGAATGAGAAATTGCGGCTCGATGGTTTCGGAAACGACCTCTTCGAATCGTTTACTGAATCGTTCAATATTTTCAGTGGCGAGGGTCATGCCTGCGGCGGCAAAATGACCGCCATAACCCACCAGCCACTCCCGGCATGCATGCAGGGCTTCGTATAAATTAAAACCGGGCACGCTGCGTGCGCTGCCTGATGCGAGTGTGCCGCTTTGGGTAAGTACGATGGTCGGACGATAATACTTTTCAATCAATCGCGAAGCTACAATACCAACAACACCCTTATGCCAATGCGCCTGATACAAAACAGTTGACTTGCGGTTGCGCAGTATTTCATCGGCTTCTATCAGGGCAAGTGCTTCTTCGGTGATATTTGAATCTGTTTCGCGCCGATCCGTATTATCGGCGTGCAATTGTTTGCCGTAAAATAACGC
>DASXNJ010000210.1:0-21572 GCA_036495145.1 Puia sp. | reverse complement strand
GGATAGTATTCGTTCCTCTTTGATTGCATTTACGATTGCCATGGATCGAAGCATCGCGGGATTGAGCTTTACAAAATTTATAACACATCTGAAAGACAGTAGCTATCGAAAAATTGCCATTGGTAAATATGGATATTTCCTGCTCAATCCAACCGCTTTCCGGATTGGTCAGCTGAATTATATGAAGGATAGTTTTGCTATTTCAATGGGTGTCTCATGCAAACCCCTTTTTAGTTCAGACCCCACGAATCATATTCCTCTACCAGCCACCCTTCCTGCGTTATTACAAACGGAGACCCGTAATGGTATACGATTATACATGAATATGAACTATGATTATGAATTCCTCTCAAAAACCTTACATGACAGTCTCTATAATAAAGTTTTTGAAGTGAAAGGAAGAACGATCGTTGTGAAAGATGCAAGTATACACGGTATCGGCAATCAACAAATAGAATTGCGGGTTGATTTTGCAGGAAGTAATCATGGAAGTATTTTTCTCCGGGGAACACCAGTATTGGATTCGGCAAAACAAACACTGGGCATCCCTGATATTCAGTATTCAATGGAAGGTGAAGACCTGGCTTTGAAAATCGGCCGAAGTTTATTCAGAAATAAAATTCGTAAAACCATACAGGGAAAATCTTATCTTGATATTACAGCGTTTCTAAGTGCCAACAAGACTATGATTGATCAGCTATTAAACAGGGAATGGGTTCCGGGTATTTTTTCTTCGGGATATTTGAGGGAAGCTAAAATCACTGGCATGCTGGTAACTAAGCAAAATATTCAGCTTCAGGTATTTATATCGGGTGAACTAAGAATATTGGGCGGCAACCTTTAACATAAGATTTACGTCTTTTGAAAAAGATGAAGTGGTTGCGCTATTAACTTCACCTTCGCAAAGGCCTTAAGACTATTGATGAACGGTAACCACCACATTAGCGCATTAATTGCTGGTTGCAGGCAAAATGACCGAGCCAGCCAGAAGGAATTGTATGAATTCCTGAAGGGATATGCCATGAAGATTTGTTACCGTTATCAACATAATCAATACCAGGTTGAAGAAATCGTAAATGAAGGCTTTACTAAATTCTTTAAGAACATCCATCAGTTTGATGAAAACAGACATCTGGAAATCTCCATGGCTCTGAAAGGATGGTTTAAACGCATACTGGTAAACACATGTATAGATTATTATCGGAAAAATTCATCATATCTGCATGGTCAGATGCTTTCTGAAGAAACAGAAAAAATAGCAGATCATGGGGAAACCGGATTGGATAAACTGTCGTATAAAGAAATTATTGAAGCAATTAGATTACTGTCGCCCGCTTACAGAACAGTATTTAACCTGTTCGTAATCGAGGGAATGTCACATGAGGAAATTGGCAAACACCTTGGAATATCTGTCGGTGCTTCAAAATCGAATCTGTCTAAAGCCAGAGAAAATCTTAGGAAGATATTGACAAAAAAATCTGACGTCAAAAAATATGTCGAACCTATCTGACAAGGAAATAGACCGGTTAAGCAGGGAGGCGGCGGATTCTTATGAACCGAACGATTCTTCTCTTTCCTGGAGCAGGCTCGAGCAGAAACTCGCCCAGCAGATGCCGGAACGGCCACCTGACGGATTTCGATTTGGCCGGATAAATCCCTATGTATGGGGGCCGGCTGTCGTGTTACTCGCAGGAGCTTCAATTTTCTTTGTTAAAAATATTTTCTATAGCCAACATTCTACACGAAACAGTCAGACACTAACTCAACCGATTTCTTTACCTGATGCAGATAATAAAAATGCGTCACAGAATACCATTCGTTTGGACAGCTCTGCATCTGTTCAGGGAACGGCCGTCGAAGGAAATAATGATAATGCCATTAAAGGAGATGAAAAATCCGGAAGTGCAGTATCCGGATTAACTACTAATGCCGGCAAATTAATCGCTCCGGGATCGAATAAGACATCTGCGAACCAATATGCTGTTTCAGGAAAAAAACGCACTGGAGGCCGGGCGGATGCAATGAGTGCTAACCAACCCGGGAATGCCACTGCCGGTAGTCCCACTGGATCCGGTCGTGGAATTTCAAATGAAGAAATGACTCAGGGCAAAATGAATGGATTCGCAGAAATAACAGGAGCAGCCCTATTGACAAACATTTCCCAAAATAAAAATACAATCCATTTACCGGTTGTAATTACAAACGGAACCGGATTGGGCAAAGTTTCCGGAAATGATTCTATGATGAACCAGCTCGCTCAGTCAAAAAATCCGATTCATCAAAAATCACTTCATTTAAATCGTTCATTGAATATTGGATTTGCATTCGGCCCGGATTATACCAATGCGGGAGGTATTGCCAACAACCAAATCGGAAATTATATCGGACTGACCATTGGATATTATCTGACCGACAAATTTTCAATCAACACAGGTATCCTTTATACGAATAAGTTTTACTGGTCTGATGCCCACAACTATTTCTTCCGGCAACCTCCTAATATCACGCCGGTAGTATATGCGAGATCTTTTGCAGCACCTCCGCCTATTGATTATATCAACGGTGCAAGTAATATCTGGGAACTGCCTTTGACACTCAGATTTGATTTCGCTCATCACAATAAAACCAAGTTTTTTGCCAACGCCGGTATGTCCTCATATTTTATGATGAAACAGACTTATATTTATTTCCTGCATTCAGGACAGAATCAGCTTGCGTACAAAATTTCCGACAATCAACAGGTAAATTATTGGTTTGGTGTAGCTGATATATCTACAGGATTTGAGGCAGAGTTAGGAAAAGGATTTTCCTTCCAGGCTGAACCCTTCCTGAAAATACCCCTTCGGAATATGGGAACGGAGGACCTGAAGCTGACCAGCTATGGATTCCTTATGACATTCAAATACTCGCCTGTTCTGGGAAGGTCAAAAAAATAATAATTATTTAAGTTGTTTTTGTGAGGTCAAACCATACGGGTGTCTGGTCATTCCAGGTTCCATTGTAATTGATAAAAATTTCTTCTCCCTTTTTTATTTCGCGTACAGTTCTAATACGGATTGAATCTGTTTCAAAATCCATTTCGTATTCCGCGTTCGAATGATAGTCATGATTATATACAGACACATAGCCCAGGGCCACGCAGCACTGGGTTTCATCAGTTCCCCAAAGGAATATATAATCGTGCAAATGGGTTTTGTCCAGAATCAGTCGTTCTTCCGGACTCATAACGATAACCGGTGCAACTTCTATAATGGCGCCGGCAGGCAGATTTTCTGAACTAAACACCCCCCTGCCCCGGTTACTCGAGTCGGCAATAAATAAACAAGGCATGATCATCGGCAGAATATTCGCTCGTGAATTCGTTTAGTAATCCTTCCAAATGCAATTTATCAAGGCTTCGCTGTAAATTTGGCACATGACCGTCGAAATCGAAGATACAGCACTGAAATATGAGTTTTTAGAGAAAATCCAGTCTGGTGATCTGAATGCTCTGCATGCATTTCTGGATAAACAGAATATCAGCGATGTGGCGGAACTAATCAATGAATTTCCAGAGCATGAAAGTGAAATACTGGGGAATCTGAGCATCCACCGCGCAATCAGCACTTTTAAAATTCTTGAATTTCAGACCCAGAAGAGAATTATCCAGGAGCTTTCTCCGTCCAAGACGGCGGAATTACTAAACGGACTTCCAGCAGATGACCGCACATCGTTTTTAGAAGATCTTCCCAGCGAGGTTGTAAAGGAGCTGATCCGTATGTTAGATCCGGATGAACGTAAAATTACACTGGCGTTGCTGGGTTATCCGGAACGAAGTGTGGGACGACTCATGACGCCGGATTATATCGCCGTCCAGAAAGACTGGACAATACGCCAGGTGATCCGGCATATCCGAAATGTAGGCAAAGACAGTGAAACCATCGACGTTATCTATGTTGTGGATGATAAAGGTGTCTTTATTGATGATATTAAAATCAGGGAAATCATACTCGCGGATCCGGATAAGAAAGTTGAAGATGTGATAGACAACCGGTTTATTTATCTTAATGTAAATGATGACCAGGAGACAGCCAACCAGGCTTTCAAAATGAATAATCGCATGGCCCTTCCGGTTTTGGATAAAAATAAAGTGTTGCTGGGTATCGTGACGATCGATGACGTGCTTTGGGTTGCATCTGAAGAATTTACAGAAGATATTCAAAAAATCGGAGGTACTGAAGCACTGGATCACCCTTATCTGGAAACACCTTTCTTTCAATTAATCCGTAAACGAGTTGGCTGGTTGATCATTCTTTTCCTGAGTGAAATGCTTACAGCAACGGCCATGGCCTATTATAATGACGAATTGGGCCGGTGGCTTATTCTTACCAATTTCATACCCCTCATCATGAGCAGCGGTGGAAATAGCGGTTCGCAGGCATCCACTTTGATTATTCAGGCTATGGCTTTGGGGGAAGTGACACTTGCCGACTGGTGGCGCGTCATGCGCAGGGAAATCCTTTCAGGATTTATGCTCGGAGCTATTCTTGGACTCATAGGATTTATAAGGATATTCGCGTGGCATCTCCTGATGGTACGTGGAGTTTTTAAAGACATTTATAAATCTCATTGGGATTCCATTGGACTAACCGTCAGTTTTTCTCTGGTCGGCGTAGTGCTCTGGGGTACACTCACCGGTAGTATGCTGCCAATTATATTGAAAAAGCTGGGGGCTGACCCCGCTTCCTCCTCCGCTCCTTTTGTGGCGACACTGGTAGACGTAACCGGTCTGATTATTTATTTTAACGTGGCGCTGTTTTTTATGAAGAATATTTTGTTATAGCCGGAAAATCCAGCAATCTGAATACCTGTCAATAAAAAAATTATTATGTGTGGAATTGTAGCATATATCGGTCCCAGAGAAGCGTATCCTGTTATCATGAAAGGATTAAAGAGACTTGAATATCGTGGTTATGACAGCGCAGGTGTAGCTCTGCTGGACAAAGAGAATCTTCGTGTTTATAAAAAGCAGGGACGTGTAGCAGCGCTGGAAGAAAGTATTATTGGCAAAGACCTTCATGCCCATGCCGGGATTGGTCATACCCGCTGGGCCACTCATGGTGAGCCCAGCGATCGTAATGCACATCCTCATCTTTCAGCAAATGGGAAACTGGCGATGATCCACAATGGCATTATTGAGAATTATACACAACTGAAAACCGAACTGACAAAAAAGGGTTATACGTTTAAAAGTGATACAGATACAGAAGTGCTTCTCAACTTCATAGAAGACATTCAGGAAAATAACCAATGCAGTCTGGAGGAATCCCTTCGCATCGCTTTAAAACGCGTAACAGGCGCTTATGTAATTGTTTTATTAGACAAAGATCATCCTGATGTCATCATTGCAGCCCGCAAGGGTAGTCCTTTAGTGATCGGAATCGGCAAAGGAGAACATTTTCTTGCATCCGATGCTTCACCCATCATCGAATACACGAAAGAAGTTGTGTATGTAAATGACTACGAACTCGCCATTATCAAATCAGACGAATTGATTTTAAAAAACCTGGGGAATGAAAAAATTACTCCGTTTGTTCAAAAACTGGACCTGGAACTGACCGCTATTGAAAAAGGTGGTTATGATCATTTTATGCTCAAGGAAATATTTGAACAACCGGATACCATTTTTGACTGTCTTCGTGGAAGATTGGATGTGACGAAGGGAACTATCACTATGGCTGGCGTTCAAAACAATATTGAAAAATTATGTCAGGCTAAAAGAATTATAATGGTTGCCTGTGGTACCAGCTGGCATGCCGGACTAATAGCAGAATATATTATTGAAGAAATCTGCCGGATTCCGGTAGAAGTTGAATATGCGTCGGAATTCAGATATCGAAATCCGGTTGTTCATCCCGGTGATGTAATTTTTGCCATTTCCCAAAGTGGCGAAACAGCGGATACAATTGTTGCCATTGAAAAAGCAAAAGAACAAGGTGCTTTTATATTTGGAATTGTAAACGTCGTTGGTTCCTCTATCGCGAGAATTTCCCATGCGGGTGCGTATACACATGCAGGCCCTGAAATCGGGGTTGCCAGTACCAAGGCTTTTACTGCACAAGTGGTTGTTCTCATCATGATCGCATTGAAAATTGCTTTTGAAAAACGAACCATTACAGAAGAGAGATATATTAAACTACTCGCAGAATTACACGCTATCCCTGAGAAAGCCAGGGAATTATTGCATTCCGCAGACCATATCCGTAACCTGGCAAAAAAATATATGAATGTCGGAGATGCATTGTACCTGGGACGTGGGAACAATTTCCCGGTTGCCCTGGAAGGAGCCCTCAAACTCAAGGAAATTTCATACGTGCATGCCGAAGGATACCCTGCTGCTGAAATGAAACACGGACCGATCGCCCTGGTAGATAAACATCTGCCCGTTCTTTTTGCGGCGCCTAAAAGTGCATTTCATGAAAAACTCGTCAGCAATATCCAGGAAATAAAGGCCAGAAAGGGAATGGTAATTGCCGTAATCAGTGAGGGGGATGAAACAATTGCTAACATGGCGGATGATACTATGACAATACCTTTAACGGACGAGCTGATATCTCCCCTGCTTTCAGTTATTCCTCTACAGCTTTTTGCCTGTTATCTGGGCATGGAGAAAGGTTTCGATGTCGATAAACCACGTAATTTGGCTAAAAGTGTAACTGTAGAATAAAACGCATGAATCAAATTATTAAGACCCCGTTGCGAAATCTTGGATACGACTTTATTCCTGCAGATTTTCTTCCCGAAGGAAAGGATGAATATTATTTGCGAAATGAACAACACAAACCATTAGCACCATACAGACATCTCAAACTGAATGAAGTAGAGGAATTAAAAAAGAATGGAAATAACGCTGATGACTGGGATCTGGTGCTGGTCACTGATAATTTCCTGCCGGAACTGATCCAGCATTGCAATTTTTTTGGAATGGTCCGGATAGGTATTCTCGAACCTTTCTATTTGGAATTTCATAATCTCAGGCGTCCTGTCGGCTTGTATAATAGCAATATTATCAGTTGTGATATCGGGAACAATGTTGTTATTGACAATGTAAGCTACTTGTCACATTATATCATTGGCAACGATGTGATCCTGATCAACGTGAATGAAATAGAAACCACAGATCATGCAAAATTCGGAAACGGCATTTTGAAAGAAGGAGAACCTGAATCTCTGCGTATTGAACTGGAAGTTTGTAATGAAAATGGCGGTCGCAGTATCATTCCATTCGAAGGTATGCTGCCCGGCGATGCGTGGCTTTTTAGCCGTTACAGAGATGACACCATATTGCAGAAACAATTGCGGCAATTTTGTGATTTGGAAATAGATAAGCGAAGAGGGTTTTATGGAATCATCGGCGAACGTACGGTAATTAAAAACTGCAAAATCATTAAAGATGTAAATATCGGTACTGATGCATATCTGAAAGGAGCAAACAAATTAAAAAACCTGACTATTAATTCATCTGAAAAATCTAAAACCCAAATTGGAGAAGGCTGCGAATTGGTGAATGGAATCATCGGGCACGGATGCAGGATATTCTACGGTGTGAAAGCGGTCAGGTTTATACTGGCTTCTAACTCACAATTGAAATATGGCGCCAGGCTCATTAATTCATATCTCGGGAATAATTCCACCATTTCCTGTTGCGAGGTGTTAAACTCGCTGATTTTTCCTGCGCATGAGCAACATCATAATAATTCATTTTTGTGTGCTTCATTACTTATGGGCCAAACAAATATGGCTGCAGGGGCAACCGTGGGATCTAATCATAATTCACGGGGTGCAGATGGTGAACTCATTGCAGGCCGCGGGTTCTGGCCCGGGCTATGTGTAAGCGTCAAACATAATTCACGCTTTGCATCTTTTATCATTATGGCAAAAGGCGATTATCCGGCCGAACTGGATATACCGATTCCCTTTTCCCTGGTCAGCAACGACGTTTCTAAAGACGAGTTGATTGTTATGCCGGCATACTGGTTTATGCACAATATGTATGCTTTGGCAAGAAATGCCTGGAAATACGGAGACCGGGACAAAAGGCTGGAGAAGATTCAACTTTTGGAATATGATTATCTGGCACCCGATAGCGTACAGGAACTGGCAACAGCCATTGAAAAGCTGCAATTGATTGCTGCTAAATCCTGGCAGAAACATGTCGCTGGTAATTCAGGAAAAACTGATGGCGAAGGTCAGGTTGCAAACATAAATACGGGGGACGATTTATTGACAAACATAGGTAAAGAACTGCTCGAAAAAAACGATGCGGTATTTAGTTCAATTTCGTTTTTTGCCGAAAAATTTGAAAACAGTTCGCGTAATGTGCGTGTGATCAAACTCGCAAAAGGATATTCCATATTCAGAGAACTAATTATTCATTACGCAATTGAACAGATTATATTATATACAAATTCAGAGAAATTTATTGGACTGTCTGCATTTCAAAAATCAATTCCACAGAACAAAAAACCTGAATCCTGGATAAATGCAGGAGGACAACTAATCAAAAAATCCTCTCTTGATAGACTAATTTCCGATATTCATCAAAATCGGGTTAGTAGTTGGGATCATATCCATCAATTCTATCTGGCCGAAGCCGGCAGCTATGCAAAGGATAAACTACATCACGCTTTAGACATACTTTTTCAGGTTCATGGGATTTCTATCAAAAATATAAATGTGGCGGACTTTAAGGAACTCCTGCTTCAAAGTATTAGGACGTCGGAATGGATAACCCAGGGTATTTTCAGTTCGAGAAAAAAAGACTACCTGAATCCGTTCCGAAGAATGGTTTATGAAAATGAGGCCGAAATGGATCAGGTATTGGGTAAACTGGAAGATAATTCCTTCATCAAAAACAGGGAACAGGTTTTCATGGAATATAAATTATTAATCCGGAATTTGATTCGGGATTGGAATTTGAATTAATATACTTAGATCTTTTCGATAGCCAATACATAAACATTGCCCCTGGAATCCACAGCACGAAATACATATTTGCCTTTTGACATCAGTTCCAATCCGGTTGAAAAACGGGTTAATCCGTTTCCGATCGACAAGTTTCCTTTTTTAACAACACGGCCTTCCACCGAAATTATATCATAATTCCACAAATCGGGATTTGGGGAATGGATTAATATTTGATTTTGTCCCAAATCATTTCCTGCGAATACCCAATTTAAACGGACTGCGTCTTCCTCTTTTTTATAGGGGACGATCATTCCAAAATATTCATTACCGACCACATCTACCATGCTGGCCATAAAAAAATGTATCCCGGCATTTATGGGCTTGTTGTCTGTCCAACTATAATCGAATTGCCCATCAACGGCATTTATACGGGCTATAGAGATTGATCGACCGTTTGTCTTTTCAAACAAATTAAAATGGTCGGGTTTTTCGTCGGTTTTGATTACCCAATTAAAAACAGGTTTGTCAGCTTTTTCTTTTATTTCCAGAACAATACTTGTAAGAGGAAGTGGATTTTCAAAAGGTAACACACTTCCTAATGTATAATCCTGAGCCGAGAAATCGGTATTTTGGCTTAATACGGAGCCCTGTTGAAAATTTCCGGTGATGGCTGAGTGTCCTGCATCTGTCCATTCCGAAATTTGAAATCTGGCCACATTCAAATAATCAGGATCGGAGACTAATCCACTTTGGGAGGAGGCAAATGACAATTCGATTTTCCCCTGATTACTGGCAGATCCATCCTTCATAACTGTCCAATATTCGATCTTGGAAATATGATCCAGGCCCGGACCGACAGAGCTTCCTAAGGAAACCGGATTCTGGTGTACATATTCAACCGTAAAATTCCCGGTTGCATTCTTCAGTTCCAGCCATCGAAGGTTTCCGTCTTTCCCCACCGGAAAAAGAAAATGATCTTCCTGATTCAATCCCAATTTACGCAATGGACCGTCGATATGGGCTCCGGTAAGTTTTGAACTGTCGATATTTATTGTACAAATGGTATCAAGAATGAGTAAAGCCGATGTCGAACTTGATATTGATCCCTGATCTAATTCCAGTTTCCATGGAATTTTGAGAGGAAGGCGAAGTGTGGATCCTGCTGCATTGTTCATTCTGAATCCAACCTGGTTTATGATACGGCCTGCCATAGCAATTTCCTGCATGCGCTGTCCATTTAATTCCAGAGTTGGAATTCCGCTGGATGTTTCTGTGATGACTGATTCCGAAGACTGGTAGAGATCTCCCATTACCCGCAGGATAGTATTGTCACCAGTCCCGCTTGCCAGGTTTAATTGTCCGCCCTCCTGTATAAAATCTCCCTCAACTAAAATATTCCCATTTATCCCGCCCAGATCGATACTCATGTTCACGCTGACACCTATGCGAAGGTTACCCCGTATATGCAGGGGATTTGAGCCTGAACATGTGTAATTTACCATCGCCCCGTGAGCCGTTGAATGAAGTTCCAGGCTACCATAGGTTCTGTTGCTAACTGAAATGGTATATGATGCTCTGGGTACGTCAAAATCAAAAATTCCCTGTTCGGTACCGGGTGCGGTCGACAGGATTCTCAATATATTATTTGCATGGGATGCCCGGGTCTGATGTATATACCGTCCTCCGTCATGTATCATCAGAGAATCAGCAATAGAAAGTGACTCACCTGAGGATAATCCCGATGCATTTCTGAAAATGGCGCCTGCTCTCAATTCGATACCATAACCTGGTCCCGTGACTGTCAACGCGTTTATTATACTATTTGATGAAGGTAAAGTCAGCTCGATATTTCGGCCTGGAGAAGGGCTTATCAAAATGGACTTTAGTACAATCGATCCATCGGGCAGTGTTACCTGATAAGAGACAGGTAAATCGCTATTGTCAAGCAACACATCATCGGTAGATAGTGGCAAGCTGCCCCCGGACCAGTTCAAAGGATTTGTCCAGCTGCCATCACCCCCGAAACCGGTCCAGGATTTGATAGACGCCAGCAGCATTGCGGGACACAGAAAATTAAAAATAATTAAGCAATAAAAATAACGGTTGCGTAATCTCATCCTGCAAAATAGCAGGTGCCGAAAAGCAAATCAATACCACTTTGTGGTGATGGGATAAAAAAAAAGTCCCGCATATAGCGGGACTTGATTCGAAAAACAAATTATTTTTTCACAGCCTTTTTAGCACTATCTGCAGCTGCTTTAATTGCTGATTTTGCGGTGTCCGCAACTGCTTTGATAGTAGAATCAACTTTGGTTGCAGTTGAATCAACTGCTTTTTTCGCACTGTCAACAACAGTCGAAACAGCAGAATCGGTTTTGGTAGCAGCATCGCTACTTCCACCACCACACGATGTTAAAGCCGCAGCGATCACGAGAACAGTCAGAAATTTTTTCATTTAGGTTATTTTTAGTTTGCGCAAAACTAGTGGTTTTGGGTCAATTAAACAAGATATAAGGCAATTTTGTTATATGATTACTTCTTTCGAAAATAAATCCTAATAGGCACACCTTCCAATGGAAAACTCTTTCGCATCTGATTTTCAAGGTAGTTTCTATAGGGTTGCTTAATATCATCGGGATAATTGCTGAAGAATGCAAAAGATGGGACAGGGGTGGGCAACTGTGATACAAATTTTATTTTTATAGCATGACCACGAACTACAGGCGCATGAAAACTTTCAACGGCCTTCAGCATTATATCATTCAATTTAGAAGTTGGTATTTTCCTGCTGCGGTTTTCGAAAACCTCCAGGGCTGTTTCAATGACTTTGAAAATCCGTGTTTTCTCCCTGGCGGAAATAAAAATGATTGGTAGGTCAGTAAAGGGAGCAAATCTCTCTTTCAGTGTGGTCGTATAATCTCTTGAGGTGTTGGTTTCTTTATCTACCAGATCCCATTTATTCACTACTACCACGATGCCTTTCCCTTTTTTTACTGCCAGACTGAAAATATTAAGGTCCTGAGCGGTAATCCCTTTTTCTGCGTCTAAAAGAAGCAGGCACACGTCTGCCTCGTCCATCGCCTTGATGGCACGGATAACTGAATAAAATTCAAGATCCTCATGAACTTTTGTTTTCCTGCGGATGCCTGCCGTATCAATCAATATAAACTCCTTATTAAACAGGTTATAATGTGTATGGATACTATCGCGGGTTGTACCGGCAATTTCACTTACGATGGTCCTTTCGCTTCCGACCAAAGCGTTTAACAAAGAAGATTTTCCCACGTTTGGTTGTCCGATAATTGCAAATTTCGGAAGTACCGATTCGCCTTCTTCATCTTCTGTTTTTGGAATCAAATCGGCAATTGCGTCTAAAACTTCTCCGGTACCACTTCCGCTCATGGCAGATATAAAGAAAATATTATCGAAACCAAGACTATAAAATTCAGCGGCTTCCAGGAGGCGGTCGCTGTTGTCAACTTTATTTACAACCAGAAAAACAGGTTTTACTGATCTTCTGAGTAAATCAGCCATAGACTCATCCAATGAAGTAATTCCGGTAGCCGTATCCGTCATGAATATAATTGCATTGGCTTCCTCCACGGCAATTAAAACTTGTTTCTTGATTTCTCGTTCAAAAATATCTTCACTTTCGGGAACAAAACCCCCGGTATCGATCACGTTAAAAGTTTTCCCGTTCCAATCGGCAACACCATACTGCCGGTCACGGGTAACGCCACTTACATCATCCACTATGGCTTTGCGTTGTTCAAGCAAGCGGTTGAATAAAGTACTCTTCCCAACATTGGGTCTTCCTGTGATCGCTACCGTAAATCCGGACATGTTTTATAAAAATTAAATGCAAATTAATAACCGTATTCGCGCAACTGCCATTCGCTGTCACGCCATTTAGGCCTGACCTTCACAAACAATTCCAGGAACACTTTCCTTCCAATGAATTCCTCGATTTCCTTACGGGCTTCCGTTCCCAACTGCCTGATCATTTTTCCACCTTCACCCAATAAAATGCCCTTTTGGGTTTCACGTTGTACTATAATGTCAGCCTGGATTTTTGTAAGCGTTTCTTTTTCTTTGAATTCCTGGATCAGCACCGCGGTGTGATATGGAATTTCATCTTCGTACAAACTGAAAATTTTTTCTCTTATCATTTCGCCCACAAAAAATTTTACGGGCCGGTCCGTCATTTCTTCGCCATCAAAAAAAGCCTCTCCCTCGGGAAGAAGTTGAACAATACGTTCGAAAAGGGCATTTGTATTTAGTTTTCGTAGTGCCGAAATCACCAACAGATCTGCACAATATTTTTTGTCCATGAAAAAAACCTTCGCAGAATCGATCTCTTCTTTCGTGAGCCGGTCACTTTTATTTATCAATACGATCGCCGGCACCTTGAGATGTAACTGTGAAAAAATTTGATCATTTTCTTCGAAACTGTCTTTACCGTCCAAAAGCAACAACGCCACATCCGTATCCGCTACGGCCTGATGCACGGCGTCCATCATTTTTTCATGAAGTTTATATCTTGGATCAATGATTCCCGGCGTATCGGAAATGATCATTTGATATTCCGGCGCAGTTAATATGCCTTTGATACGATGACGGGTGGTTTGCACCTTGTGCGATACGATGGCAAGTTTCTCCCCCATCAACGCATTTAAAAGCGTGCTTTTGCCGGCATTCGGCTTTCCAAATAAATTGACAAATCCTGATTTCATAAAACGGCTGCAAAGGTAACCAATTGGCAGCCAACCAGTACTCCGAAATGGAAGTTGGGTTGCATATTAACAGTTCTGCAGGATTTTTTACATGTAATTCTATAAAAAAGTGTAGCTTCACTGTTTAAACATTAAATATCTATATATGGCAACTACAAAATGGATACTTGATCCGACACATGCAGAAATTCAGTTTAAGGTGCGCCACCTGATGATCACAACCGTGACTGGTTCGTTTGGCAAATTCGATGCATCTTTTGAAACGACAGACGATAATCTTGAAACTGCAAAAATTTCCTTTTCGGCGGATGTGAATTCGATCACAACAAATAATGAGCAGCGTGATGCACATCTTAAGAGTGAGGATTTTTTCGAGGCTGTCAAACATCCAACGTTGACTTTTGTCAGCACAAAACTTGAAAGAGCTTCCGGAGAAAACTACGTATTATATGGAGACATGAGCTTCCATGGCGTTACCAAAAATATTAAGCTGAATGTTGAACATGGCGGAGTGATCAAAGATCCATGGGGGAATACCCGTACCGGTTTCGCTCTGGAAGGAAAAGTCAGCCGCAAAGACTTTGGTCTGGTTTGGAATGCGCTGACTGAAGGAGGTGGTGTAGTAATAAGCGACGAAGTAAAAATTCATGCTAATGCCGAATTTTTAAAGACATCATAGTTTATTCGTGGCGACCTTATATATTTGTTTTCATGAAAATATTCTTTGGTCTGTTGTTTTCCGGATCTGTATTTTTTTGTAACGGGCAGAAAAAAAAGGATCCGGTTCTTTTTGCCGGTTTCATCAAATCAGAAAATCTCCAAAAGCACCTGTTCCAAATAGCCGGACCAGCATTCGAAGGCAGGGAAACTGCTACTCCGGGGCAACAAAAAGCAGCCGGTTATATAGAGGATTATTTTAAAAGCCTGGGACTTAAGCCTGGCAATCATGATAACTATCAATATTATTTCCCTGTATATAAAGACAGCTTTGTTTCATCAGACATCCAGATAAACGGAAAGGAATACGAACTTGACAAAGATTATCAGAACGGAATCCTTTCGAAGTCTTTTTCTTTTTCCTATGGATTATCCAACGTCATTTTTGCCGGATATGGTTTGTCGGACTCTGTTCGGGATGACTACAAGGATTTAAATGTTAATGGTAAAATCGTCATGATCCTCGGAAGTTTTCCCCCGGGTTATGTACAGGCGCAGGTTTCAAAAAAGGGATTTAACAACTTTGCTAAAGTGGAGGCCGCATTAAAACATGGAGCCGTAGCCATTTTGTCCATTCAGGAGGACTTCCCGAGGCATAAACCATTGACGGATCCGGGAGTAATGTATCGCAATTATTTCAGGAAGGAAATTCCGCCCGCGTTTTTTTATGTTTCGGAGAACATTGCCCGTAGTATCATGGGCACAGATTACGACCTCGCCAAAGAAGGTTCTCCCAAGCCTAAAACCTATCCGGTTGATATAATTGTCAGTCTTCAGAAAAAAACACGGTTACTTAAAAGTTCCGACGTATTGGGATTTTTGGAAGGCACAGATCTGAAAGACCAATTCCTGGTCATTTCAGCTCATTATGATCACCTGGGCAAGAAAGATTCGGTTATTTATTTTGGTGCAGACGATGATGGCTCCGGAACAGTTAGTCTTCTGGAACTGGCTGCTGCCTTTTCGAAGGCAAAAGCAGCAGGCAAAGGGCCACGGCGGAGTATTCTGTTCCTGGCAAATTCCGGTGAAGAAAAAGGGCTATGGGGATCTGAATTTTATACAGACCATCCGTTGTATCCTTTGGATAAAACGACGGCCAATCTGAATATCGACATGATCGGGCGAAAAGATCCAAACAGGAAGCAAGGCGATTCTAACAATTATATATATATAGTTGGTGATGATAAACTGAGTACCGACCTGCATTCGATCAGTGTTTCAACGAATAAAAAATATACCGGTCTCGAACTCGACTATAAATTCAATGACCCCAAAGATCCACTCAGAATCTATTACCGGAGTGACCATTACAATTTCGCTCGTAAGGGTGTACCAATAATATTTTATTTCGACGGAATCCATGCAGATTATCACATGCCGACAGACACTCCGGATAAAATTAATTATGATCTGATGGAAAAAAGGGCCCGGTTGGTATTTTATACAGCCTGGGAAATGGTTAACCGGGATGACATGTTAAAACGGGATCTTCCCGCGGTTAATCAGGAACGTTAGAAAGAAAAATAATAAGCCCCGATCAACCGGGGCATTTGAAATGTAAAATTCTAATTTTTGGGTTCCGGAGCTGATGCCGGTTTTGTCGGCTCATTCATTCCATTTTCAAATTCCTGTTTCACATTATTTTTTGCGTCATTGAATTCTCGCATACCCCTTCCCAATCCCTTCATGAATTCCGGAATCTTTCTTCCTCCAAATAAAACAAGTACCGCTATAACAATAAGAATCCATTCGCTGCCTCCAGGCATGGATAATAAAAACAATTGATTTGCCATGATAAATCCGGTTTTGAACATTAAAAGTACCCTTTTAACCTGAAAGCATAAAGTGAAACGTCAGGTCATGTATTTTAGGTGTCGCTCAGAACCAGCTGCCGGTTTTTTTCGTATTTATTTGAAGAATGAAGTCATTTTTTATCAGACAGCCAAGAAACAAATCGAAATCAATGTAAATCAATTAGATACGAGTTTTTCGTCAGTAGAATATTCCGATTTTAGAGCCAAAAAATATCACATTAGACCTTCATTCCATTGGAAAGAAACCGGCAATTGCCGGTTTTATTTTTTATGAAAGCAGCTTTTTTAGATTAGGCTTTAAATTCCCCGGGGCTTATCAGATAATTATTAGTAATTTACTCTTAACGATTGTTCACTAAAATTTGGCCGGCATGAAAAAAGTATCAGATATTTTTCTTCATAAAGAAAGAAAAATCACTGCAGTTTCCCCCTCAACTTCAGTTCTTGAAGCTCTTCGTATTATGTCGATACAAAATATAGGATCTGTCATGGTAATGGAAGGGCAACAATATCTTGGAATAATGACAGAAAGGGACTATTCCCGTAAAGTGATTCTAAGGGGAAAATCCTCTACTGACACGCCTGTATCTGAAATTATGTCAAATGATTTGCCCGCTGTGAACCTATATGACAGTATTGAACATTGCATGCAATTGATGGCGGATAAAAACATTCGTTACCTCCCGGTATTTGAACAGGACAAGATATATGGCGTAGTTTCCATTCATGATCTGATTCGAGAAACAATTCAGCATCAGCAGGAAACAATTTCCCAGCTAAAGGATTACCTGCACGCCAGCATGTAAAAAATAAAGACTCCGTTATCAACGAAGTCTTTATAAATATATCCGCTCAGGCAGATCAGGAAACAGGTTCGGACACTTTTCACTGCTACATTTCAGGCTTACCATAGTTTCAGTATGCGTAACCCAATCGGCGAATCTCTGTTTCGAGGTTAATACTTCCTAAATACACTAAGGATCGTACCAATTTTTTTTAGCCGGAAATCATTCTTTTTTCATGAAATGAATCGAGAAGTGAGGAATTACGGAAACATAACGGGACAAACCACCTCAACCGATTCGCAATGCTCACTACGAACCCTGACCACCGGTATTCAATTGTCAATTCGCCGTCTTATTGAATCCCGGATTCGAATGGCTGATTATTTCCGAAAGTGATTCCAATTTTTCCTCTTCCGCAACGGATCTTTCCGGCTTACCGTTTATCAGGCTCCATTTGACCAGCCGGATACATCCATCACTTATTTCAATTCCTGTTATTGTTCCATCCTCAAAACAGCAACATCCGGAATTAAAATAGGTTGGCCTCATAGTATCAAAGGATTGATTGACAAAATCATATTCACGCTTTCGTCTTGGAATCTCAGCCTCAATTTTTTTCTGTGCATCCGCATCATTAAGCGTATGGGCCTTTTTTAATTGTTGATACAACCTTTCGAGATGGGTAAGCGAGTTGAATACGGGCTGATGGGTGTGACCTGTTATAAGTACCGTATCATTCCGGGAAGCACTCCAGTCATACATATAGATATTATGCAACGTTTTCAGGTTATCATTGGCTGATGGGTCATTGGTATTTATTTCAAGGAATTTTTGCAACGGACCCCAGATATAACTTACAAACCATTTGCTGAAGGCATTTCCATCGCTTTGCTTGTCTCCCTGGTGGCCGTGGGTGCAAAAGATTTCCAGAAATTTTCCCGGAGAAAAATCAACCCGGATCAGAACGCCGGTATATATCCTGATCACTTCACCATAAATTTTTTTAAGCCAGACTGGCACCAGTGGGTCGTTATCCCAGAATAGATCATGATTACCGAATACCTTGCAATATGCGTCACGGTTTATAAAAAGCTTTTCTTTCTCAAAAACGGCTTCATTGTATTTCGCAATCGTAAATAGGTTATTCTCCCATAATTCTTCACAATCGCCCAGGTTAATAAAGAAGAATTTTTCCTGATTATAATATTCCAGTGCTGTGAGATAAGAATTCTCACAAACAGCAAAGTCATCAGCCCCGTCCCTCGCGCCCCGATGCTGATCGCTGAAAATAATGATACGTTGATTCGCTTCGGTCAGGTTTAACCGCATTAGTTTCCTGCTCTTCGCATTGGAAGATTCTTCAAATAATTCCGTGAGTGCCTTCATCACTGCTAATTTGTCCGGGGCAGAAGAAACTTTTTCCGCAAGCCAGGTAACCGGCCTCTGCAACACGAAACGGAGCAGTTTCCGGAAAGATCGTAACAGGCCGGAAAAAATCATACGAATTTTTTATGGACTAATAACCCTTGTTTCTCCATTGCTAAAACCAAGCACCAGTTTGCTGGCAATGTGAATGAATAAACCATTATCCACAACGCCTGTAATTGCATTTACCAATTCATGTAAAGCAGGTGGATCGTCAATTTCTCCAAACGCACAATCAACAATATAGTTTCCGTTGTCCGTCAGATACGGAATGGTCCCTTTCATTCTCCGCTTCGCTTCACAACCCAGCATTAGTAATTTATCAAACGTTCTTTCCCATCCAAAAAGAACCACTTCGACCGGCAAAGGAAATTTCCCGAGAGTCTTAACCCATTTGGATTCGTCCGCTACGACGATCATCTGTTTACTATTGGTGGCCACGATTTTCTCGCGAAGCAAAGCACCACCTCCTCCCTTGATCAACTGCAATTTGGGATTCACTTCATCGGCTCCGTCTATAGTAATATCGATTGATTTGACAGATGAAAAATCCATTATAGGAATTCCCAGCCTCCTGGCCTGCTCCTCAGAACCATTGGATGTTGCGATGGCTTTTATTTTCCACCCTTCTTTGTTTACTTTCTCTCCTATTTTTTCTATAGCCCAGTAAGCGGTTGATCCGGTTCCAAGGCCAACAGCCATTCCATCTTCGAGAAATGAAACTGCTTTTTCAGCCGCCAGTTGTTTTGGATTCATATTGTTATTTAAACGGGAGTTTCCGGTTTCTCTTTTTCTCTGATCAAAACAAGATCAGTAACATTCATTGTAATCGGTATCATTCCTATTTGGACAACAGCTTTTTTACCACGCAATTCCTTTACAGTTCCTGTTTGATGACTTTTTTTCATTTTTACTGATGAACCGGTCTGAATATTACCTTCTACTTCGATGTATTTGGAATCAAATTTCCTTTTTATTTTATCATTCACCGGCTTTTCCTTCTGGTTGAACAAAAGAGCCTGCATTTGTCTGATAACATCTTCTTTATTTTCTGCTTTCCGCCATTCGAAAATAATCTGTTTCAATTTCCTTTCCATATCTTTCAGATAGTCGTAACGTTCGACAGATATTTTATTTTGCTCCTGAAGAATCTGAAGTTGTTGTTGATGTTTCTCTTTATGCAGGGTTTTTTCCAGCTCCGATTTGAGTTTTGCATTTTCTTTCAGCATCTGTTGCAATTCCTTGTCCTTTTGTTCCAGGTTGCGCAGATCCTGCTCTGTTCGGTTTAGTAATTTATCAAGTCTGAAATGTTCTTCATCAACCAGTTTTCTTGCATTCCTGATCAGATCCGGATGCAAACCAATTCTTTCGGCAATAGAAAACGTATAAGAGCTCCCCGGTTTACCCAAAATCAATTGATAAAGGGGTTGCAGACTTTTTTCATCAAATGCCATGGCACCGTTTATAATTCCATTCGTTTTGTTTGCCATCACTTTGAGATTCAGGTAATGTGTGGTTACAATGCCAAAAGCATGTTTTTTCAACAATTCGAGTAGTATAACTTCAGCAAAAGCTCCGCCCAAATTGGGATCACTGCCGCTGCCCAATTCATCAATAAAAAAAAGTGTACGTCCGTTACTTTGCTCCATGAAATATTTCATATTGAGAAGATGCGAACTATACGTACTGAGCTCAAATTCCAGGCTCTGGGTATCTCCGATATGAATCATGATCTGTTTAAAAATGCCCAGTGTAGAATGAGGATGCACCGGAATTAGCAATCCAGCCTGTACCATGAGCTGCAACAGGCCCACGGTCTTCATGGTAACGGTTTTCCCGCCGGCATTAGGACCGGAAATAACCAAAACGCGGTTCTTATCTTCCAACAGGATATTTACCGGAATTGTGGGTTTCTGTGATTTTCTGTGGTAAAGGAATAACAAAGGGTGAAGGGCACCGATCAGATGAATATGAGATCCATCCTGCAGATTTGGATGTATCCCATTAATGTCAAGGGCCAGTTTGGCTTTTCCATGTATAAAATCAAACTCGCCTGCAAACTCATGGTACAGATTCAGAAGTGGTGTATGCACAGAAAGTCTTGCCGTCAGATCCCTCAAAATGCGATTTACTTCCCTGCTCTCAGCATGTTCCAGCGAAAAAATCTCATTATTTAATCCTATGGTTTCCTCCGGTTCGATGAATGTGGTTTTACGACTATCACTTTCTCCGTGAAGTATACCCTTGATTTGCCTCTTGTGTTCAGCAAACAAGGCTACTACCCTGCGGCCATTCAGAAATGCTTCTTCTGTATCCGCTACAAATCCGGCTTTACTGAGTCGGGCCAGGATCCGGTCGAAAAGACGCCGAAGATCATTCCGTTTCCTGTATAAAGACATACGGATCTCTGCAAGTTCAGGCGAGGCCTTATCTTTTACCTGACCATTTTCTTCTAATATTTCGTCAATGGACTGAATAATGGCTTTTTCATAATAACTGTCCTTAATAATGGAAGCAAGTCCTGGATAAGCTGATCGGCGCTCCCGGTCAAACCAGTGAAATATCTGTCTGAGGGTCTCAGCCAGTTTACGAATCTGAAGGAATTGATCAGCATTTAAAACAGCACCGGAGAGTCCGAGTAATTTGATTTCGCGCGAAAGGTTGAGGACGTCATCGTTTGGAAAATACTGACTTTGTTCCAGCAACGTTTTGAACTCGCTGGTTCTTTGCAGCTCCGTTTGGATAAATTCCAGTCGAGTATGAATCCGTAGCGAAGCTGCCTTCTCCCTGGCATATGCTGATTTGCATTTTTCTGCCAGCAAGTCCCTGATTTTGTCAAACTCAAGCTGCCCCAGGGCGGATTCCGGGAAATATCTTATCATTCAAAACAAAGTTAGTTAACGAACATTTAAAAGCCCTTAATTGTCATATATATTGCAATCCGGCCATAAAGCGGTCCCGTATATTGCACAAGAAAAAAAGTGAAAACAAATATGCTAACAGCCATTCTAATAAGTGCAATTTCGCTGGTTTCGTGTAATCAATCATCATCACAAAATAAAGTCATGAGCGAGAATATACCCGCAGGTATAAAAACCGATACGGCTACTTTTGGAACCGGATGCTTCTGGTGTACGGAAGCTGTTTTTCAG
>DASXNJ010000209.1:0-5994 GCA_036495145.1 Puia sp. | reverse complement strand
GCGTTCAAATAACACTTTTCGCGTTTGGCCTGAATGGAGATTCGCGAAGTATTGTGATTTTTGGAAAGATAGATTACGCAGGATTTTATTTCTTTCATTCCGGATATTCATAGGAACCGCGGGATTCATTTCTATTGCCCGTGTATTTTCTCTTTCTGAATAAGTAAATACATGGAGATAGGATATATCCAGCTCATGAAGGAATTGAACGGTCTCACGGAAATCTTCTTCGCTTTCACCTGGGAAACCGACGATTACATCAACTCCAACCGACGCATGGGGCATCAATGTTTTAATGCGCGCCACGCGATCAGCGTAAAGCTCACGAAGATAACGGCGACGCATCAGCGCTAAAATTTTATTGCTGCCGCTCTGCAGGGGAATATGAAAATGCGGCATGAAATAATCGCTATTGGCCACCCGTTCGATGATATCGTTGGTAAGCAGGTTGGGCTCTATGGAGGAAATACGGAAACGTGGCATAACCTTTAACTGATCGAGCGCCAGTACCAGATCATAAAAATTTTCTGTCTTTCTCTTTCCGCCGGGTTCGGTATTTCCGAAATCGCCGAGGTTTACTCCGGTTAAAACGATCTCCTGAATTCCCTTTGTCGCAAGATGCTGCACGTTTTCCAGAACATGCGACATGGTATCGCTCCTGCTTTTACCCCTGGCCATGGGAATCGTACAAAAACTGCATTGATAATCGCAGCCATCCTGCACTTTTAAAAATGCACGGGTCCGGTCGTTCAGCGAATAGCCGTCATGAAATCCCTGTACCTGGTCTATATCGCAACTACAGATTTTGGTTGAATCACCTTTTACGAGTTCACGTATATGCGCCGCCATGTTAAATTTTTCTGCGGCACCCAAAACCAGATCCACACCCGGAATTTCTGCAATCTCACGAGGTTTCAACTGGGCATAACAACCTGTAATGACAACAAAGCTTTCCGGTGATTTCCGTTGTATCTGACGTACCAGGTACCGGCATTCCTTGTCCGCATTTTCCGTCACAGAACAGGTATTAATAACATAAATATCAGCCATGGAGTCAAATGGCTTTTTCTCAAATCCCTCTTTTTCCATCAAACGTGAAATGGAGGATGTTTCAGAAAAATTGAGCTTGCAGCCCAGGGTATGAAATGCAACTGTTTTCGGACCTGTCATGGGGCGCAAAGATAATATCTTCCCGAATTATGCCAGTAACTTTAGCATATGCATAGGATCATCCGGTTATTACTGATTTTCCCTTTATTTTTCAGTTGCCACAACCGCTCGTCCAATCCTGGCGCTTCAGGACATGAACCTTTTGACCGTCATGCGGAATTGGTTTTTACAAGGCATGCCCGGTGCCGCATGGATTGCAGACATATTACAGCAAAGGAAATTCATGAAGTGCTGGATAACGGAGTCATCAATTACGGTAAAAGTGAACCGGAAAGCCGGCCGGATCCGAAATACGCCATGGAAGGATATACGGCGGAGCAACAGCATCTGCGTATCATTGTTGCGCCCGAGAATGCGAAACTGATTATTATTACCTGCATTGAACTGGGGGTGGAATGGAGCTGCCATTGCAATTAGCGAAGAACCCTTATTTTTAATTGTTAGTTGTCAGTTGTTAATTGTTAGTTCAATATGGTAACGGTCTGATGAATAATAATAGCTCTCCTTCAATGGATCCCTTGACAACTAACAACTAAAAACTGACAACTAACAATTATGGCCCGTTTCCTTAGTAAATTATATACGATCTACGCTCTTTTCTGGTTCACTTTTTTCACCTTGTTGGCTTTCCCGCTGGTTCTCGTTTTTTCACTTTTCGGAAGACGCACAGGAGGTAACCTGATATGTTCAATGGCCAGGATCTGGGCGGATATCTGGTATTTCGTTTTGGGTATCCGCCATGAAAATATCTTTGAATCACCCTACGACCCTTCGCGGAATTATATTTTCCTGTTCAACCATATTTCCTATATGGATATTCCCTGTCTTTTCAAGGCCATACGCAAACAGCCTTTCCGGGTTTTAGGAAAGGAGGAAATAAAAAAGATACCTGTTTTCGGATTTATTTACAGTCGCGGGGCTGTGATGGTTGACCGGGGAGATACCATACGTCGCGCAAAAAGCGTAAGAGCACTGAAATCGCTTTTAAAACACCATATTTCCATCGGAATATTTCCAGAAGGCACTTTCAATGAAACCGGAAAAGCCCTGAAATCCTTTTATGATGGGGCTTTCCGGATCTCGATTGAAACCCAGACACCGATAAAACCGGTTCTGTTTCTGGATAATTACAACCTGTTGAACAATCGTGAACTGCTTGGTCTGAAACACGGTAAGTCAAGGGCGGTATTCCTCGGGGAAATCAGTCCGGAGGGATTTAACTTGAAGCAAATTTCCCTATTCAGGCAAAAGGTTTACGCTATCATGGAAACCAAATTGAACGATTATAAAGTTTCCTGGATCCAGCCCCCGGTGGAATAAACTTAAGAGCCCGGAAGTTGTTTTAATAATAAACAGAAAATCTATTGTACGCAGAAGTAATCATACCATTGGCATTACCCAGGAATTATACCTGGCAGATTCCGGATCATTTATTATCAGGTTTGCAGCCGGGTTGCCGGGTGGAAGTTTCCCTGAAGAACAAGAAATATGCAGGTATTATCAAAAGATTTTTGTCGGTGAAACCGGAGGCTTTTGATCCCAGGCCCATTGAATCTGTGCTGGATGCAGAGCCGCTTATTTACGAAAAGCAACTGGCTCTTTGGGAATGGATTTCTCAGTATTATATGTGTTCGGAAGGAGAAGTGATGGCAGCTTCCCTGCCCGCTCATTTTAAATTAAGCAGCGAGAGTATTTTAGTTTTCAATGAAAGTTTTGGCGACGATTTTTCATCGCTGGACCATGACGAATTTCTGGTTGCAGAAGCCTTACTGATCAGTAAAGAGTTGAAAATTCCGGCCATCCAGGAAATTTTACACGGAGCAACTGCCTATCCGGTTGTAAAACGTCTGATCGATAAATCGGTCTGTTATATATATGAATCTTTAAAGGAGTTATATAAGCCAAAAACGGAAACATATATCAGCCTGCATCCCGGCTATACATCTGAAGAGAAGCTGGAGGCACTTTTAAACGAAAATAAGAAATGGTCCAGGGCAGAGAAGCAGATGGAGTTATTACTTTCCTTTCTTCACATTCAAAAAACCGAACCCGAAGTTTCGCGTTCTGCTTTGTTGAAAAAATCAGGTGCTTCTGACGCGCAACTCAAAGCGCTGATAACAAAAAATATCCTGGTTGCAGAACAAAGATCGGTGGACCGTCTCCGCGTTTTACCGAGAAATATCCAGATTCCTTTTATTTTGTCAGCGGCGCAGGAATCAGCACTGTCTTTAATCAGAACGGAATTCGAAACGAAGTCCGTATGCCTGCTGCATGGTTATACTTCAAGCGGGAAAACACAGGTTTATATAAAACTGATCGAAACCCAGCTGCTTGAAAATAAACAGGTACTTTACCTGGTTCCGGAAATCGCACTGACTTCACAGATCGTCCGGCGCCTGCAATCTCATTTTGGCGGTTACCTGGGTATCTATCACAGCCGCTTTAGCCAGAATGAACGATTCGAAATCTGGAACAAAGTGCGCAATGGAGAAATCAAAATTTTATTGGGCGCACGTTCCGCTTTATTTCTGCCTTTCACGGATCTTTCCCTGTTGATCGTTGACGAGGAACACGATAGTTCTTACAAACAGCAGGATCCGGCCCCACGCTACCACGCAAGGGATACGGCTATATACTATGCCTCAGTTTTTAAAGCGAAAACAATCCTGGGATCTGCTACCCCTTCCGTTGAAAGTTATTATAACGCGGCCACAGGAAAATATGGATTGGCTGAATTACTGGAAAGATATGGACAGGTTGCCATGCCCGTTATACAACTCATAGATACGAAGAAGTTTTTCCAGAAAGACGGATCCAAAGTAATCATCACACCCACTTTGCAGCAGGCAATACAGGATTCTCTCGAACACAAAAAACAAGTGATTCTGTTTCGAAATCGCCGTGGTTATTCTCCTTATCAGGTTTGTAAAATCTGCGGGTGGATTCCCCAGTGTAAAAATTGTGACGTGTCATTGACATTTCATAAACTCACCAATAAACTACTTTGCCATTATTGCGGAACTTCTTATCCGCCAGTGAATACCTGTGCCGCCTGTGGAAACCATGAATTTATACAGCGAAATTTCGGAACCGAAAAAATAGAGGAGGAGCTCGGGATCTTATTCCCGGAAGCTTATATCGCGCGTATGGATGTGGACAGTGTGCGGGGCAAGACAGCGCATGATATGCTGATCAAATCATTCGAGCAACAGCGGGTTGACATATTGGTAGGCACGCAAATGGTTGTTAAGGGACTCGATTTTGATCATGTGGATCTTGTCGGCATTCTGGACGCTGACAGCCTTCTGAATTTTTCGGAATTCAGGGTGAATGAACGTGCATTTCAACTGATGGAGCAGGTGAGTGGCCGTGCAGGCAGGAAAGATGGAAAAGGTAAAGTGCTGATCCAGGTTGCGAACACAAAACATCCTGTTTTGCAATTTGTAATCAATCACGATTTTAAAGCATTTTATGAACAGGAACTGACAGCCCGGAAACAATTTTCTTATCCTCCCTTCTCCCGCATTATACGTGTTTCGTTTAAGCACAAAATGCAGGATATTGTTCATGATGCCGCTTCCGTATTTGCCCTGCATTTACATAAGGAGTTTGCAAATTATCTGACTGGCCCGGGAGAACCTGTCGTTGCCAGGGTTAGAAACCAATATATCATGGAACTGATGCTCAAACTCCCGAAAAATGGCAGTACAATTGCATTTGCAAAACAGATGATTCAACAACAGCGGGCTATTTTGCAGAATGACCGAAAATTCAGATCTGTCGTAGTCACGCCTGACATTGATCCGGTTTAGAATTAACTTCTATTATGGCTCTTCAAAAAAACATTTCATTGCTTCCTTATAATAGCTTTCATCTGGATGTGAACGCAGCGGAGTTTGTATCCGTCAAAACGGTGGAAGAATTGAGGAGCACATTAAATGCACAGGAACCCAAACTCATTTTGGGGGGTGGCAGTAATATATTGCTGACCCGAAATGTTGACGGGCAGGTTCTGAAAATTGATATTCGAGGTATTGATGAAGTGAAGGAAGACAATGCATATATCTATGTTCGCGCAGGAGCCGGAGAGTCCTGGCATGGATTTGTTCAGTATACAATGGATAGAAACTGGGGAGGTCTTGAAAACCTGTCACTGATACCGGGAAACGTGGGTGCCGCGCCCATCCAGAACATCGGTGCTTACGGTGTTGAACTCAGGGATATTTTTTATGAACTCGAAGCGTATGACAGAAAAGAAAAAAAAGTTTTTACGTTTGGGGTCAACGATTGTCATTTTGGTTATCGCGACAGCATTTTTAAATCCGCGGGAAAGGGGAGATATATAGTTTTAAATGTCACTCTTGTCCTGCATAAAAATCCGGTTCTAAATACGCATTACGGAGCAATCCGTGAAGAATTGAAACTGATCGGTGTGAAAGCACCGACGATTCAGGATGTTTCCAGGGCTGTCATCAAAATCCGCCAGTCTAAATTACCGGATCCGGCAGTTATTGGAAATGCGGGAAGTTTTTTTAAAAATCCCATCGTTGACCAGGCAAAATTTCTGTCTCTCTCTGAAATATATCCTGAAATGCCCGCTTATCCTCACGAAGACCAGTCCGTCAAACTCGCTGCCGGCTGGCTGATCGAGCAATGCGGCTGGAAGGGCTATCGAAAAGTGGATGCCGGCGTTCATGTAAATCAGGCGCTGGTATTAGTGAATTATGGAAAAGCAACCGGCCGGGAAATTTTCGAACTCAGCGAAAAAATAGTTGTATCCGTTCACAAAAAATTTGCTATTTCATTAGAACGTGAGGTGAACGT
>DASXNJ010000208.1:0-18354 GCA_036495145.1 Puia sp. | reverse complement strand
TGGCAGGGTGCCCTGCCTTATACATTGCTTGTGGAACCCGGAGGAAAAATTGTTTTTGCAAAGGAAGGTATGATCGATCCGGCGGAATTGAAGAAAGCAATTGTTGAGAATAAATATATTGGACGATACTATTAGTAATTGGTAGTTGTTAGTTGTTAACTATGTTAATTGACAATTAACAACTAAAAACTACCAACTACCAAAACGCTGTATATAATCCCGCGAGAATGCCCATAATAATTGCGGAGCCCAGGATAAAAGCCGGCGAAACCCTGAAATCTTTTTTATCAACGACTATCGTGTGGGAAGCCTGATTCGTAGCAGGCTTTGATAAACTGACTCCGATCATGATCAGCACAATGATCAAAAAAGTGATGGTCATCCGATCCAGGAACGGATAATCGGGAAATGCACCACTGGTCCAAGCCGGAAGAAATTTTAATATGGTAGAAACGGGAATCGTTAGCAGACTGCCGGTTAATGCAGCTGTGGCCGTTGTCCGCTTCCAGAAAAATCCCATCATAAAAATGGCCAGTACACCGGGTGAAATAAAGCCAACATATTCCTGGATAAACTGATACGCCTGATCCAGGTTTTTTAGAGCTGGTGCAATAAGAGCTGCAATACTCATTGCCACAATAACAACCCACTTTCCGATACCGACCAGTTGCTTTTCCGACGCATTTTTATTAAAAAATTTCTTATAAATGTCGAGAGAAAAAATAGTTGAAATACTATTTGCCTTACCTGCCAGTGATGCAACAACGGCCGCAGTCAAAGCCGCAAATGCGACCCCCTTCAGACCGGCCGGCAAAAGATTCATGAGCGTCGGATAAGCATGATCCGGTTTGACAACGCCGTTTGGCATCATTTCCTGCTGGAACATACCATTCTTGTGTAAAACAAACATCGTGATACCAGGCAATACGACGATCACGGGCACCAGAAGTTTTAAAAAAGCTGCGAAAAGTAATCCGCTTCTCGCAGTTTTCAAATTGGCCCCCAAAGCACGTTGTATAATGTATTGATTACATCCCCAGTAAGCCAGGTTGTTGATCCACATTCCTCCGATAACGACCGAAAGACCCGGAAGATCCTGATAGTATGGATCTCCCTTGTGGAAAATCATATGAAAATGATCCGGCGCTTCCTTACGCAGAATAGAAATACCTTTTAGCAAATTACTTCCATATCCAAAATGTTGGGAAAGCAGCGTGAGCGCCAGGTAGGTGGTCACCAATCCGCCAATAATTAAAACCAGCACCTGTATAACATCCGTGTATCCGATTACTTTCATTCCACCCAGCGTAACGATGATAGAGAAGATGGACAAGCCCGCGATGCTCCACCCAAAGGAAATATCCGAAATGGATGTGATTGCCAATGCGCCGAGATAAATAATGGAAGTCAGGTTTACAAATACATACACAAGTAACCAAAAAATCGCCATGAGTGTGCTGACCTGTTGATTATACCGGGTCGCCAGAAACTGGGGCATCGTAAAAATCTTATTCCGCAAATAAATCGGCAAAATGAAAACCGCCACTATAATGAGTGTGGCAGCAGCCATCCATTCATAAGTTGAGATCGCCAGACCCAGTGCATAACCCGAACCCGACATGCCGATAAAATGTTCTGCAGAAATATTTGACGCAATCAAAGAAGCTCCAATGGCCCACCAGGTGAGTGATCCTTCAGCAAGAAAGAAATCTTTTGAGTCGGTTAATGCCGATTTCTTTTTTTGATAGATATAATAGCCGTATGCAAATACGACTATAAAATAGACAAAAAATACAAGGTAGTCCGCTCGCTGTAGTTTATGCACGGGTGTAATACTCCGGTTTCTGCAAGATGAGCAGGGTTAGAATTTTAATGTCGCTGGCAGATATTTATTGACAAGCTCCTCATAGTAAGGTTTGAGTCTGCTCCAATCCGGTGGTTCCGGATTTTTTGAATACAGATCGTAGGGATTAAAGAGTTTTACCCATTTGAGCATGTCGTGATCGTGATCATCCAGCAAATAATCATAAGCTCCTTCCCTGTGCCAGGCATAAAATGAGTGATAACGAAGCATGTATAATCCGGGCTCCGGTAAAGAATTCTTCATCATCTGATATACATATTCATCATGACCCCAGGACATGGTCACGTTCTTAAGACCACAGTTTGCTTTATAAACTCCCAATTCTTCATTATAAACAGAATTAGAGGAATCAGGATTCAGCGCAAAAAATTCAGGATAAACCACTTTTTCTGAATGTGCGCAGCCAACCGGGAATGTATCGCCGACTACCGCCCACTGAGGCTCGCCAAACAGGCACAACACTTTTCCCATATCATGCATCAGGCCAACCAGCACCATCCAATCGGGATGCCCGTCGGCACGGATTGCTTCAGAGGTTTGCAATAAATGCTGAAACTGATCCAGATCAGTATCGGGATCTGAATCATCAACGAGCTGGTTCAAAAACTGGAAAGCATCCCAGACAGGCATTTCTCTTTTATTAAATGAGAGAAACTCATTCCGTTTGGCCTGAACAAAATCATAGGTTTGATAAGTATGATTCAGCTTATAGAATTCACGGACCGTATCCCTGGCAGGTGCTTCGTAATTCCTGAATGCTTCTTTCGCTTTTGAGGGATTTTCCTGTTCGGGATATCTCTTTAATACGTCTTCTTCCCATTCATCCAGGCTATTCAGAGGCGCAATTTCGGACTGCGTAAAAGTTTTCAGATTTGACATAGTAGCAATTTCCTGAATTTACGAAAAGTTCCTTTCGTATCAAATAAAATTCCAGGTATTGATAAAGAATAATAATTTTATTACCCATTAAAAAACATGTCATGAAAAAATTACTGACATTTCTATTCCTGGCAGTGTGCCATTTCTCATTTGCACAAAAACATAAACTGGTTCAATTATGGACCACCGAAGCGGTGGTGGCAACACCTGAATCAGTTCTGCCCGATATGAAAAATAATATGCTCTATGTGTCCCTGATTGATGGCGAGCCATGGGGAGTAGACGGAAAGGGCGGAATTGGTCGCATGTCAACGATGGGTACGAATTATGATTCATTATGGTTTACCGGATTAAATGCTCCTAAAGGATTGGGCGTATATCGTAATAATCTCTATGCAGCCGATATATCCGATGTGATTGTAGTGGATGTGCCAAGTGCCAGACTGAAAAAGAAAATTGCTATTGAAGGCGCCAGTGGCCTGAACGACATTACCGTCAGCGAAGGAGGAACTGTGTATGTTTCTGATTCGAAGACGGGTAAGATATGGAAGATTACAGATGACAAACCAGTTCTTTACCTTGAAAATATTACCGGTGCAAACGGATTGAAATCAGTAAAAGATGATTTGTATTTTGCCAAAGGTTCTGCTTTTATGAAGGCCGATTCAAAAAAGAATATTGTACAGATTGCGGATGTTGGTCAGGCCATCGATGGTATCGAACCCATTGGCAACGGCGATTTTCTCCTCACATCATGGCCGGGTTATATTTTTTATGTGTATGCGAACGGTCAATCCGAACTATTGCTGGACACGCACGAACAGAAAAAAAACACTGCGGATATCGGCTATGATCCGGTAAAAAAAATAGTTTACGTTCCAACTTTTTTTGACCGGAAAATTGTTGCATATCAACTAAGTAGTTTATAATATTTAATTCTTCAGTCAGATTGGGTATCAGATCTTTCGCGTAGCCTTAAGCCCTGCGCTTTGAGCTTTGAGCTTTTTTAACAGGTGTTTCCTGACTCAGGACAGATGCCGGAAATTCACTGGTATATATTGCTCCATGTTTAAGTCGCCCTTTCCCATTATTTTTTGTCCAAATTTGCGGAATGATATAATGTGAAATAGCAGACTGGTTTAATATTTTATTATCTTCCTCATAAAAATAAACACTGAACCGCAAATCAGAACCACGGCTATATGTATCTCCTCCCACCAGTCCAATAGGCTGACCTGCTTTTACCATTTGACCGGCTTTCACCATCGCGCTGTTTTTTTTCAGTATCCCATATCTTGCAAACGAGCAATCGGACTGGGCGATTTCAATAAAATTTTCTGTTCCGATACTTACCTGTCCTGCATCATTCGCTCCGTTCTGATCCTGAATATCATTTACCAGTCCTTTTCTGGCAGCATAGATGGTATCCCCGGATTTCATCTTCATGCGAAGGACATACCAGGAAGCGGAATCAGAGGATTTAAGCGGTGACATTTCATAAACCTGTGCCTGTGTGCCGGGCCTGATGGGAAGTAGATAAATATAATCCAGGTTCACATTCGGACGCATGCATCCTTTCTGAAATCCGCTTTGGTATTTGAACTGAACAGCGGCCTGCGGATCAATGGCTGAAATGCTGAAAAGTTTGTTGTACCCGGGTTTCACTTCCTCATGAAATGGCAACGAATGATCACATTTTACATTGGTGAAACTTGAAAATCCAATATCAAGAATATAGTTACAAAAGGCATAATTAACACAGGAAAAAACATACGCTCCTTTTGAATCCTGCTCATATTTTACTTCGATCATTCTTTGCGCCGACAACGAAAAATGTGTAACCAGCAGAAACAAAGAAATCAGGAATTTTCTATAGCAGCAAAAGTCTGAACTTATCATCTGAAAGCGTTTTGAACGTAAATCGGTGCTACCACACAAAATCCGAAACATCTGAATGCGTAATCAATTCTTTTTAAGGGGAAGCCGGATAAAAATATCATTTTTCTGTGAAATGACCCATCATTCGGATATCTGCCTGATTCCCGGAGCTCGCAAATGCTAAAGCTTTATTAATACATAGTTAAAGGGCCAATATGCCATCGCTCTGCCTTTTATATGAAATGCAAATAATGTATTTTGCGCCCTTTCATTTAAAACCCGGGATCAGGCTTATGAAAAGATTATTGTTTTTTTCGATGACGGTCTGTTTGTACTTATCCTGCAGTAAAAGCAATTCAAATTCAAATCCCGGCACGCCTTCGACCACCGAAGTAGATACATTGAATAATTGGGTTAAACAAAGCTATGCCGGCATCGAATTGGAAGATATCTGGTTTACAGATATCAAAACCGGGTTTATTGCCGGATCGACATCTATTTATACCACAACAGACAGCGGCAATACATGGGCAGCCGTTCCAAACACCAGCAATTTTAAAGTATACAACATCCAGTTTCTGGATAATCTGCACGGCTTCGTGCAAGGCAGTACCCAACTGGGTATTACCATTGATGGTGGCAATACCTGGTCGTCAAAAACTATTGCATCCGGTTACGCGTATACTTTTCAATTTGTTACGCCGGCTACCGGTTATTATAATGATTATAACAAAGGCATTTATAAAACAACAGATACAGGAACGACATGGAATCTGATATATGACGGGACGGGCAAGGGTCCGAATTTCTTTTTTGATTTTCTGGACAGCTCAAATGGTTTCGCCATGGTAAATGCACATATAAATAAAACGACTGACGGCGGTAATAACTGGCAACTGGTTGCATCAAACATAACAGATACCAGTTTCAAAACCTTCTATAAAATGCAATTTTTGGATACTCTCCATGGCTATTTTGGTTCGCCGAACGGATTATTCAAAACTTCCGATGGTGGTAAATCATGGTCCAATGTTTTACCCAGACAAACCACTTTTATGCTTCCCCATTTTTTTGATATAAATAATGGATATTGCGTGGCGGCCAATACCATATATAAAACGACTGATGGCGGAACCAACTGGATAGTCAGCTGCAAACTGGGTCAGGATGATTTCTCCGGAATACATTTTCTGGACATAAATACCGGATGGGCAACAACATTCGGTGGTTTTGTGCTCAGACTCAAGTCCTAGCGCATAATATCATAATTCCCTAACATTGGCTTCATCCTGAATTCATTTGAGGACCTTATTTTACATTGGGATATTCATTGTAAATATTCAGGAAACATGAAGCAGATCAATTATTTTCTTACCAGAATCGGAATCCGGATTTTTTTAACCCGGCTGTCCGTTTTTTACCCGGCCTTCCGTTATTATAAAATCCATTGATGGATTTTATAAACCGACATCCCGGATGAAAATATTATATGCCATACAGGGCACTGGAAATGGTCATCTAAGCAGGGCCCGCGAAATCATCCCTATACTGCAACGAAAAGGCGAACTCGATCTGCTGATCAGCGGAACACAGGCAGATGTTGACCTGCCCTATCATGTCAAATACCGGTTCAAGGGCCTTTGTTTTATTTTCGGAAAAAAAGGCGGCATTGATGTAATGGCAACCTATAGAAAAAGCAATCTCAAGAGACTATATACAGAAATTAAGAGCCTCCCCGTAGAAGATTATGATCTGGTTTTGAATGATTTTGAGCCGGTCAGCGCCTGGGCCTGCCGAACGAAACACAAACATTGTATTGGTCTCAGTCATCAGGCTGCCGTCATACACAAAAATGCACCGAAGCCAGAAAAAAAAGATCTGCTCGGTAAAGCCATATTAAATCATTATGCACCCGTTTCTGTTTCATATGGGTTTCATTTTGCAAACTACAGTAAAGAAATTTTTACGCCTGTTATCCGGAGTGAAATCAGAAATCCATTAGCTGAGATAAAGTCCCATTATACAGTCTATTTGCCTGCATATTCAGACAAAAGAATTATCGGCGTATTATCGGAAATCCGCGATATCAACTGGCATGTATTCAGCAAGCACAGCAATGGAACCTATCGGGAAGGAAATGTATTTATTCGTCCGATCGAGAATGACTTATTTATAGAAAGCCTTGTCAGTTGTACGGGCATTCTCTGCGGAGCCGGATTTGAAACTCCTGCCGAAGCACTGTATCTTCAGAAAAAGCTTCTGGTTATCCCAATGAAGGGTCAGTACGAACAGCAATGCAATGCAGCGGCCCTCGGGAGCCTTGGCGTTCCTGTTTTAAAATCACTAAAAGATAAACATTTGGAGAAAATAAGATCCTGGACCCGAATGCCACAAACCATCCCGGTAATTTATCCGGATATCACTGAAAAGATCATCGACATGGTCATCCGTGAAAACATCAGGCATCAAACCAAACCCGCCGTCCCGGCCGAAAATAAAATTCAATCCGTAAAGGCATTGAAAGAAAAAACCCTGGAACGAATTTTAAAACAATCTTCAGATTAATATGCAATTAAACCGGGCAGCTTTCGGTGAAGATTTTCATTGGGGGATCTCAACAGCTGCCTATCAGATTGAGGGCGCGCACGATGCAGATGGGAAGGGTCCTTCCATCTGGGATGACTTCACCCGGCGCAAAAAAAAAATATATAACGGCCACCATGGCAATACAGCTTGTAATTTTTACAATCTCTACAGGAGCGACCTCAGCCTGATGAATCATATGCATATTCCCAATTATCGGTTTTCCATTGCCTGGAGCCGGATTTTCCCGGAAGGCACCGGAAGAGTAAATCAGGCTGGCGTTGATTATTATAACAGTTTGATAAATGAATGCCTGGAGAAAGGCATACAGCCCTGGATTACATTATATCACTGGGACCTGCCACAGGCTTTGGAACAAAAAGGTGGCTGGACTAACCGGGAAATTTTAAACTGGTTTGAGATTTATGCCGCATTCTGTATACAGCAATTCGGTGACCGGGTGCAAAGGTGGATGATTTTGAATGAACCCATGGTTTTTACGGGCGCCGGATATTTTTTGGGTGTACATGCGCCCGGTAAAAAAGGTTTAAACTGTTTTCTCGCGGCCGTACACCATGCTGCCTTATGCCAGGCGGCTGGCGGTAGAATTTTGAAAAGCCTGAAACAGGATGCCATCGTAGGAACAACTTTTTCATACTCACATGTCGAGCCCTGGCGAAACAATGAAAAAGATCTGGCTGCAGCGAAAAAAACGGATACACTACTGAACCGTTTATTTATCGAACCTTTATTGGGAAAGGGGTATCCCGTCCGGGATCTGAAAATATTAAACCGCCTGGAAAAATTTCATAAGGATGGCGATGAGTCAAAACTCGCATTTAACATGGATTTTTTTGGTTTGCAGAATTACACACGCGAGATCGTACGTCATGCTCCCCTGATGCCTTTTATAAAGGCCCGGATTGTGAAGGCAGAAAAAAGAAATGTAGACTGTACTCAAATGAAATGGGAAGTGCATCCACCCGCAATTTTTCATGCACTCATGCGATGGAATCACTACGATAACCTGAAAGAAATTATTGTAACAGAAAATGGTGCCGCATTTGAAGATTGCTGCCTTGATGGAGAAGTTGGAGATCTTAAAAGAGTAAATTATTTGAAGGATCACATAGCTCAGGTTCATCTGGCAAAAAAAGCGGGCGTTCCTGTAAATGGATATTTTGTCTGGACCTTTCTGGACAATTTCGAATGGGCCGAAGGTTATTATCCAAAATTCGGACTGGTACACGTAAATTTTAAGACCCAGGAGAGAATAATAAAGGATTCGGGCAAATGGTATGCTGCTTTCCTGAATGGAAACACATCAGCGGATATCCCTTAATCCCACCATTTTATTTTTATCCTGATCCCAGATTTTCAACCGGAGACAGGCAATGACTTCTTTTATATTCAGGGAAGTGCGTTTACAGGTCTGTAGTTCCTTTATATGGGCCATAACCTCAGGCAGGCGATAAAATGGAATTTTGGAATTCAGATGGTGAATGTGATGATAACCGATATTGCCGGTTAACCAGGCCATCACCGGATTCATCTCCATATAACTGGATGACTCCAGGGCCGCTTTTTCATAGGCCCACTCTTTATTATCCGAAAAAGTAACTCCCGGGAAATTATGTTGAGCGTAAAAAAGATAAGCCCCCATTGCAAATGCAATGACGAATGGAAGGAAAAACAGACAAAACCAGATTTGCCATCCGGCAAAAATAAATATCAGAACGGAAATCGTTATATGAATAATAAGAGCAATCAGGGAGTCATAATGTTTACGCGGATTACTGACAAAGGAAGCGATACACATTCCGAATATGAACATAGAAAAATACCCAAGCGCAATCGTCAGTGGATGCCTGATGGCCAGGTATTCAAATTTCTGCCGTCCATTCATCTCTTCATACTTTCTTTTTGTCGCGATGGGATAGGATCCAATGCTTGCACTGAATAATTTAGAATTGTTATTGTGATGATGGTCGTGCGATCTTTTCCAGATACTGGTTGGAGAAAGAATATAAAACCCAAAAACAGTCATGATAAAATTGGCAAGCTTTGAATGTGTCAGAATGGAATGATGCTGATGATCATGGTAAATTATAAACATTCTCACCATGAGAAGTCCGGCAATTAAACTGAAAATTATTTTCACTAAAAAAAAGGGGACAAGTATTGTCGCTGCAAGTGCAATACCGATAAACAGGATTGTTGACAGTGCGTAGAACCAGCTTTTGCTTCTGATTTCTTTAGCAAATGGTTTGGTCGCTAATATGAGCTCTTTACCGGATAACATGGTTGTAGTTTAATTTTGACCTCTAACGTGTTTCCATCGCCGGTGTGTCCACAACCAATTGTCGGGTTGACTCCGGATATCAGCTTCCAGCTTTCTGGTATGAATTTCGGTAATCATCCCGGTTTTCTGATGCTCCGAAGATAATTCAATTCTTTCAGCAAACACCTTATAGTAGCCCCTTTTAACTCTTCTTATGGTAATATAAACGATCGGATAACGAATCTTTAACGCAATTTTCTCGATCCCCAAAAAGACAGGTGTATCCTGGTTCATAAATGACATCCAGTAGGCACGGTCGGGAAGCGGTGACTGGTCGGCAATAAATGCCGTCGCGGTTAATTCATTTCTGTTCTTCAGCATCTCCCGTAAAGTGTCCTTCATTGGAATTAAACCTGTTCCAAAACGGGTGCGCATCCGGTACACCAAACCGTTAAAATATTTATTGGATAATGGATGGTAAATAACGTACAAGTGATGTTTGCAACAGATACTGAATGTATTTCCACCCCATTCCCAATTTCCAAAATGCCCCATCACGACCATGAAGCTTTGATTCTCTGACGCCAGCTGATTAAATATCGCAAGGGTTTCGGGAACAAACTCACAATGCCTGACCATATTTTCTCTGGAAATCGTGAGTGTCTTGAATGTTTCCAGGAAGAGGTCGCAGAAATAACGGTAAAACCGTCTTTCTATTTCCCGGATCTCTTTTTCTTGTTTTTCAGGAAAGGAATTCAGCAGGTTTTGCCTGACCACTTTACGGCGATAGCCCAGTAGCCGGTATAACAAAATATAGATCCCGTATGAGAATAAATATAAGACTGGAAATGGTAAAATGGCAAGCAGGTAAATGAATGGAAGACACAGATAATAGAAAACAGCCGGTAGTAGATTTTTCAATGGAAAAAAGCTAAAGGTAAAGCAATGGGTTATAATATCCGAATCGGCCCCAAACCTGTTCAGCCTGCGGGATGGATTTCTCAAAACATACCCGGAAATCGCAATAATTCATAGTAGATTTGCGTTCTTATTTGTTATAGTTTCCTCTATGAGATTCAGATTCTGGTGTCATTTCCTTGGTTTGTCATTCACACTTGTTATTTTCAGTTGCAACAAGAGCAATCCGCTCATCACTGATACCCCCGCAGATTACTACCCAATGCATCTCGGGAGTTACATAATTTACCGGATGGATTCATTGAAATATATTAACGTTGGGTCACAGGATACAACCATCAGTTATCACGCGAAGGAAGTGGTTGAAGATAGCATTACAGACAACCTGGGCAGACCCAGTTACAGAGTTACCAGATACCTGAGCGATACCAATGAAATTTCGGAATGGGTACCGTCCATCGCTTATATGGTCACGCCACTCAAAGGATCGGTTGAAGTGGTTGAAAATAATCTTCGCTTTATAAAATTGGTTACCCCGGTACAGGATGGAATTTCCTGGATGGGGAATGCATACATCGACACCAAATCAGACAATTCCCCCGTTCCTTATATGGATGGATGGAATTATACCTATGCCAATACCGGCCTCCCATTTGATGTGTTGGCGGGTACGATTCCGGTAAGCGTTATCGTAAAAGAAGCGGATGAAATTTCAGGTCTGGGCGACAGTTCCTATACACAAACCATATTCAGCGAAGAAGTATATGGTGAACATATTGGCTGCATTTATAAAAAATTCCTGTACTCCGTATATCAATCCCCCAATGTTGAATATCCGCAGGGAGCAACGATCGGTTATGGCCTGACCTTTAATATGGTTTCTCACAATTAGAAATCGTTCATCCGCACAAGGGTTGTATTTTTATCAGGACTGGTTAACAAACTGCTTTGTTTTATCGATTGCGATTCAAACCGGAATGCTTGTATCAGCCGGTTGCTTTCTAAGAATTGGAACTGGATTTCTTTTTGATTTTCTTTTCTTCAGGTAGCGTACATGTAAACAACCAATACCTATTGCTATCATTCCCTCTGCCAGCAATGTATTCTGGACACCGGCATGCTGGGATATAAATCCAATAATTAAACCACCCAGAGGTTGCATTCCAAAAAAAGCCATCGCATAAATGCTGACAACTCTACCGCGCATCAAGGGATCAACAGCGGTTTGGATAAGGGTATTGCTAATGGTAATCTGACTCATCATGCCGAACGCTCCAATGGCAACGAAAACCAGGGCGAGCGGATAATATGTTGTATGCGAAAATAAAGCCAGTCCAAATCCGAACACAAAAGTATTAATGGCAAGTATTTTCCTCAACCGGGTACCTGGTTTTAGTGAAGCCAAAAAAATAGCTCCTGTAAATGCCCCCAACCCGATCACACTGTCAATTACGCCAAAGGTAGAAGCCGTACCATGGAAAATATCCTTCGCGTAAACAGGAATCAATGTACTAAATGGAAGGACGAATAAACTGATCAGCGCCAGCATTCCCAGTACCGACGAAATATCGGGGGTCCTGCGTACATAAAGGAGACCTTCGCGAATCTCGCCGAGAATATTTTTGACATGGGGTCTGGGAACAAATATGGGAAGCCGCATGAGTAAAAGGGATATGATGACAGCTACAAAACTCAGCGCATTTAATCCAAAACATATATCATCCCCAAATCTCTCTATGACCAGTCCGGCGATGCCAGGGCCGACCAATCTGGAAAGATTGACCATGGAAGAATTCAGGGCCAGGGCATTCGGCAGATTCCTTTTATCATCGACCATTTCATAAACCAGTGACTGACGGGCCGGCACATCAAAAGCGTTTACGATTCCCAGCAATACGCTCAGTGCAAGAATCTCCCAAACCGTATAATGTCCTGAATATATCAGCAAAGTCAACAAGATGGCCTGTACCATGGAGATGATCTGCGTAAGCAACAATACTTTGTACCGATCATACCGATCGGATATCACACCTCCGATAAAAGAAAACATAAAGGAGGGGAACATCGTGGCGAACAAGGTCAAGCCGAGCATGAATTTGGAATGAGTCAGGGAGTAAACCACCCAACTGACTGCCGTTTTCTGCATCCATGTTCCGATCAGAGAAACCGATTGCCCAAGAAAATATAATCTGTAGTTACGACTCTTGAAAGCACTGAATGTTGTGATTGTCATACGTATATTAAGACCCCTGCATCACGAGAAAATGCGAAATACGTCCAACGCAAATTTAATCAATGGCATCTGTATCTGGGGAATGAACCTGTTCAAAGATTGTTAATGATACCACTGACATATAATTTTCGAGAATAATGCCGATCGTGAAATGTCAGACACATTTTCATCTGTTTTTTTTAATTTTGTAAATGAAAAAGGAGATCAATTCAATATTAAAAGTACTCACACTCGCGGAACGTCTGAAATTTGAACTCAGACACAGTTATACATCCAGCGGCAGGCAGGAAAGTGTTGCCGAACATACCTGGAGGATGTCGTTGATGGCGGTATTGATCGAGCCGCTGTTGACAAAAAAAATTGATACCGCCAGACTGTTGGAACCCTCATCTCAACATTACCCCTTTTTTCCGAACTTCATGGTCAGATAATTCCGCATGAAAAGGGTGTCGGTACTGTTGATCGGTTTGCTATTGTTTGTGACTGCAGATGCTCAACGCGATTTCAATGACAGCATTGCCTACAACCGCAACCATACGACAGAGAAAGCGATGATTGTGCTGGGCAGCTGGGCAGCTCTCAATATCGCCACCGGATTTATCATCGCCGGCCAAACACAAGGTGAAGCAAAATATTTCTGGCGGATGAATGCGTACTGGAACCTGGTGAATGGTGGTCTTGCCGTGATGGGATATTTGGGTGCGCGCAAAGCAATGCTCAGGAAATATGATTTGGCAGAAAATGAAAAAGCCCAGCTTTCCATTGAAAAATTATATAGTTTTAATCTTGGTTTGGATCTCGCTTACATAGCCGGCGGATTTTACCTGAGGGAAAAAGGCGCAAACACTTCGAATATCAAATCACAGGATCAGCTTAAAGGATACGGGTCCAGTATTGTGGTTCAGGGTGGTTTCCTTTTGATAATGGATGGAATCATAATCATGCTGCATCATAAAAATTCCGTGCGTCTGAATAACAAGATTAAAACTGTGGAACTCATTGCAGGACCTGATGGGTTAGGACTGACTTACAAATTTTAATACTTGTTTTGAGTCAGCACAAGAATTGAAAATCCTCCAATAGATTTCGTTGCAAATCTCTTATTTATTTTAAATAATATTTTTCGGATACTGTTGACGACAGCCTCTTTGAATGATTTCCGCTCATACATGGGTTCTGTGTACGTCTGTAATAAAACCTGAAAACCATGGTCTTCCAAAATATCTTTTACGAAATCTTCTGTAAAATTGTGAATATGACCAACTCTCTCCTTCGACTCAATCAACATTTTCTCCCTGAACAGAGACCAAACAGAAAGATCCAGGGGTATGTGGAATATCGTGTACTTCGCCTTTTTTTTTATCCCGTCTAAAAACTTAAAATAATTGTCAATATGTTCTAAAACGTCAATGACAAGCAGGACGTCAAAGAAATAATATTCTTCGGATTCTTCAATCAGATCTAATTGCTCTATTTTTATTCTGGATGTTTCTTTTTCCTTGGCAATACCGATAGCATCATTCGATACATCAAAACCAAAAAACAATATATGTTCAGGAAGTTTACTACTAAGCTCAACTAATATTTGTCCGCTTCCGCAACCAATTTCAGCAATTTTCCAAAGTGGATCCGGTATCTGTTTTAAAAGCTTCAGGATATGCCCGGCTTTAAATAACGCATCGCCTGCGTGCCATTCCGGATTGTTTTCCAAATAAGTATGATCATTATAAATATTCGACATTTCCCCAAACTTATATAAAAACTTTAAGTCAATGACGTATCCCAAAATGGATTTATGAGGTCAACTTTATTCCCGGCATGTATCCGGGAACTCCATCTCAGCTTGTTTTCGTAAACCTGGCAGCATACAACGTATCCGACTGGCGATCGTACCCGCCAAGGATTTCCTGTTTATCCAATTTCATATTCCCTGATTCCAATAGCCTGGCAGAAATCTGTTCGTTTTCATCTGCAAATACTGAGCAGGTAATATATACCAGAATGCCATCCGGTTTGAGATGCTTGACAATATTTGAGAGGATCTTTTCCTGGCGTTGCCGATAGTTCGAAATGACTTCCGGACGAAAGTAATAAAGTGCCTCAGGTGTTCTGCTCCACGTGCCGCTTCCGGTGCAGGGCAGGTCAGCCACGATAAAATTAAATGATTGCCGGGGAATATCATTCTGATCAGTCAGATCCGCAGTAAAAAGTTTAGCAGGTTCTATTCCCGCTTCCCTGAAACGGACGGAAAGATTTTTTAAAATCGATTCCCGTATGTCCGAAACCGTTAGTCTGCATCCCGGATAAAGATCGGCCAGTAAAATAGATTTCCCTCCGCTACCAGCGCAACAGTCCCAGGCTTCAAATTCCCTTTTTGTGTCAGGTTTCAGAAACCTGGCCGTCCGTTGTGAGCTCAGGTCCTGAACGACTGCTTCACGGTTCGGTAAATAGACATTATCCAGTTTTGTTCCTCCAATAAATGAATATGTTTTAAAAGGAAGAACAGACCCGGGGTCTGCATCACAATATTTTATTTTATGCTCTATTAGTTTTGCAGTCAGTGCCTGCTCCTGACCCGGACGCACGCGAATAAATAATCGGGGCTTTTCGAGAAAAGACAGACAGAAGGCCCGGTGATCTATATCGGCACTGATCAGGTTCTTCCACGGGAATATGTCTGTTAATTGAAAATCAGGAAATTTCGCAGTGATCATTTCCAATTTTTCATCCAGGGGGTTTTCCACCCGCGCATGCCATTCCGGCCGTAGTTGTTCAAGGATTTGTTCCTGATGATGATTGGAAAGAAATATACCTGAGAGGATTCGCTCTTCGGCTGAAATATTTTTGAGTGTATGGCCCAACCGAAAAAAACAATAACACATTTCGCTTACCTGCTTTCTGTCACGTGAACCCATCTGAGGATTCTCACGGAAAAAATTTTTCAGAAAGCTGTTTAAGGGAATTTCACCGCCATAGGCGGACAGTATACGAACAGCGTACCGAAGCAGGTTGTTAAATTTCATGTATAAGGTTCAGTCAAAAACAAAAGGCGCGAATAAGCGCGCCTGAAAATTATTTTTAAGTGGACTCAGAGTTCCAGCAAGGCTTTCACCGGATCTTTTCCGAAAAGCAACTGGTCAGGATTCTCAAGCAGTTCTTTTACACGAACTAAAAAGCTGACGGATTCCCGACCGTCTATTATACGGTGATCATAACTGACAGCCAGATACATCATGGAGCGGATGACGATCTGTCCGTTGACAACCACCGCTCTCTCTTCGATCTTGTGCATTCCCAGGATAGCAGATTGGGGAATATTAATAATGGGCGTTGACATGAGTGACCCGAATACGCCACCATTGGTAATCGTAAACGTTCCGCCTTGCATTTCTTCCATACTCAGCTTGTTATCCCTCGCCTTGCCGGCCAGTTCAACCACTTTCTTTTCTATTTCAGCCATGCTCAGACTTTCCGCATTTCTTATAACGGGTACTACCAAACCTTTTGGCGCGGAAACCGCAATGGAAATATCACAATAGTCATGGTAGATAAGTTCTTCTCCGTCAATATAAGCATTCACAGCCGGCCATTCCTGTAATGCATAACAAACAGCCTTGGTAAAAAAACTCATGAAACCCAGATTCACGGAATGCTTCTCTTTGAATTTATCTTTATACTTTGTTCGCAGTGCCATAATCTGGCTCATATCCACTTCGTTAAAAGTGGTGAGCATGGCAGTGGTATTTTTTGCCTCCACGAGTCGGCGTGAAACGGTCTTCCGCAGATTGCTCATTTTCTCTTTGCGAATATCCCGGCCGAATAAAGTTTTACCGGGCAAACGTCCCGGATTAGCCAATGCCTCCAGCACATCATGCTTTACAATTTTACCATTGGATCCGGATGGAATAATGGTACCTGTGTCCACTTTTTTATCTGATATGATTGCCGCAGCTACCGGAGTAGCTTTCGGTTCAATACCCGCCGTTTTCTTTTCGGCTATCTGCGATTCGACTACTTTTTCAGAAGCGAGCCTGGTAACCGGTGCTGATGTTATTTGTGATGCTGTATTCTTATCGGCTGGTTTTTCAGCAGCTTTTGAAGCAGGTTTTTGGGCAGACTCATCGATGTTCGCGAGCACCTCACCGATTTTCAGTGTGTCTCCTTCCTTTACAAGGGTTTTAAGAGAACCGGCTTTTTCAGCATTCACTTCGAATGTTGCCTTTTCACTTTCCAGTTCTGCAATCACTTCATCGCGGTCCACGTAATCACCATCCTGTTTAAGCCATTTCACCAGGGTTACTTCACTGATGGATTCGCCGACAGTCGGCACTTTAATATCAATCATCTGCTTTGAAATTTACGTGCACGAAGATAATTTATTTAACATGTCAGCTGTCAATTTTCAAATCAAATACTGAAAGCAGTCTCAATGATTTCTGATTGTTCCTGTGCATGCACTTTGGCATATCCGGTAGCCGGAGAAGCACCCGGTTGACGGCTGATAAAGCCATAATTAATTGTTTTCAGATTCATTTGGAGGTAGGAGGCAGCTCCCATATTCAAAGGTTCTTCCTGTATCCAGAACCAGGTTGCATTATTGTATTTCTTATACAGAACATCCAGTTGACCGGATGGAAGGGGATAAAGCTGTTCAACCCGGATAATGGCCAGGTCTTTTCGGTTATCCCTGATCTGCCTTTCTGCCAATTCAAAATATATTTTCCCGGTACAAAACAACACTTTCTTCACTTGAGCAGCGTCTCCGGCAAATTTATCGTCAATCACTTCCTGGAATCCTCCATGGGTGAAATCCGAAATTTTTGAATATGTACCGGGATAACGCAGGTTCACTTTGGGTGAAAAATTTACCAGCGGTTTCCTGAAGGGCCATGCCAGCTGACGCCTCATGGCGTGAAAATAATTTGCCGAAGTAGTGATGTTGGTTATAATCATATTGAGTTCGGCACACATTTGTAAAAACCTTTCCATACGCGCACTGCTGTGTTCTGGTCCCTGGCCCTCAAATCCATGGGGAAGAAGTAGTACCAATCCATTCATACGCTGCCATTTTTGTTCCCCGGCAGCAATGAATTGATCAATCATCGTTTGGGCACCATTACAAAAATCACCGAATTGGGCCTCCCACAATACAAGAGCACCCGGATTGGCAATTGCGTATCCGTATTCGAATCCCAAAACGCCATATTCGCTTAACAGCGAATTATAAATTCTGAATATACCCTTCGCATCCGGAATTCTGCTCAGTCGGTTATAAGATTCATCGGTTTTTTCATCCTGCAAAACAGAATGGCGGTGAGAGAAAGTTCCGCGGCATACATCCTGGCCGCTCATACGTACATCATGGCCATCCAACACCAAACTTCCATATGACAGGAGCTCCCCTGAAGACCAGTCGAGTTTTTGTTCTTCGTTAAATAATTTCTGTTTGTCCTGTAGCAGTTTTTCTATTTTCTTCAAAGGGGTAAATGCTTCCGGCCAGGACATGATCGCTCCGAATATTTTCCTGAGGTCCGCTTCCGAAATGGCAGTTACGGGCGATTTGTTAAAGTCTTCTGCCGTTGCACGACGCATACTTTTCCAGGCCATTTCAGGCTGTTGATATTTATACGGAAGAGGTTTCTGTTTTATTTCATCCAGCCTCTCCTGCAGATCGTTCCAGAATTTTTTCTCCATATCCTTGGCCAGATCCCTCGCATC
>DASXNJ010000207.1:0-4746 GCA_036495145.1 Puia sp. | reverse complement strand
AACGGTATCACCAAACTGGCTATGCATGAATTTATTGATTCATTGGATATCGCTGCCGTCGTGAAGAAAGAGCTTAAGAAGATCAGTCCTCACAATTATACAGGGGTGCGGTTGAAATAGTATACGCTTATACTACTTATGTATCTCCGAAGTATAGTGAAACTCAATATCCGGATTATTGCTGATTTCTGTTTTCAGGAACCATTCGCTTTGAGCGAGGTAAACCAGTTGTCCATCCTTATCCTCGGCGATATTGTTTTGTTTAAAACGAACAAAATCAAGCAATTTTTTCTCATCCTTACTGGTTAACCAGCATGCTTTAAAAAAGGGAAGCGTGTTGAATTGCACGGAGGCGGAATATTCATGCAGCAGCCGGTATTGGATTACTTCGAATTGAAGTTCGCCTACGCAACCAATGATTTTTTTATTCCCGCCGAACTGGGTAAAGAGTTGTGCCACGCCTTCATCCGTTAACTGTGATAAACCTTTCTCAAGCTGCTTGGTTTTCATCGGATCCTTGTTCTGGACTTCTTTAAATATCTCTGGCGAAAAAGATGGAATGCCGGTAAAATAAAAATCGGCTCCCTCGGTTAAGGTATCTCCAATTTTAAAATTTCCGGTATCGAATAATCCGACCACATCCCCGGGGTATGCTTCTTCAATCACATCTTTATCCCGGGCGAGGAAACTGTATGGATTGCTGAAACGCACATCCTTATCCAGGCGCACATGGTGGAAATATTTATTTCTTTCGAATTTTCCGCTGCAAACCCTGATAAAAGCGATCCGGTCACGGTGGCGTGGATCCAGATTCGCGTGGATTTTGAATACAAACCCGCTGAGTTTTTCATCATCCGGACAAATCATTCCGGCAGTCGTCGGCCGGCACTGGGGAATGGGCGCAATACGGACAAAATTGTCCAGCATTTCACGCACACCAAAATTATTGATTGCAGATCCAAAAAAAACGGGGCATATTTTTCCACTCAGATAATCATCAATATTCAGCGGGCCATATACACCATCCACCAGTTCTACATCCTCGCGAAGAATCGTGGCATCTTTTGCACCCAGCTTTTCATCAAGTAAATGGTCTTTGAGATTACCGATCTGAACAACATCTTCATCGGAGGCCTTTGTATTGGCCGTAAAAAGAATCAGGTTTTTATCATGAAGATTATATACACCTTTAAAATCCCTGCCATTGTTAATAGGCCAGGTTAGCGGGTGCAGTTTTATTTTTAATTCATTTTCGATCTCTTCCATCAGTTCGAACCGGTTTTTACCATCACGGTCCATCTTATTTACAAAAACAATAATGGGTGTATCCCTCATACGGCAGACCTCCGTCAGTTTGCGGGTTTGCTCTTCAACACCGTTCACGCTGTCGATTACAAGAATAACGCTGTCGACGGCCGTTAGTGTTCTGTACGTGTCTTCGGCAAAATCTTTATGACCCGGTGTGTCAAGAAGGTTGATCAGCATTTGTTTATATTGGAAACTCATGACCGAAGTGGCAACAGAAATTCCACGCTGCCTTTCAATTTCCATGAAATCGCTGGTAGCATGTTTACGAATTTTATTGCTTTTTACAGCACCGGCGGTCTGTATGGCGCCTCCAAACAACAGGAATTTTTCCGTCAGTGTCGTCTTTCCTGCATCCGGATGGGAGATGATGGCAAAAGTTCTTCTTTTCTCAATTTCAGATGTATACTTCATACTTGAATAACCCGGATCTTTTCCCGGAAGGGCGCAAAATTAAGAAGTTCCGGGAGATGAGCAGGATCTTTCTATGGATTGGCAATACGATTGCTATATCCATTATTCAAAATGCTGAGAGGCAGAATCAATTCCCATTGATTCGGCCCCCTGCCTTCATAATCAGGATCCAGGAGCCTGCTATACCGGACGCCAAAACTAAGTGCCAGCTGATTCCACCATTTTGTATCAAAATAAATTTCGAGACCCGCAGAACGATACTGTGACTGGACTCCCGGACCATTATTTGCATAATAGGGAACAGCCGTATAATCATAAAATACATTCGCCCGAATCCGCAGAAAATAAACCAGTTCGGCGAATCCCCAGTCAGGATATGCCAATGGAATATTATAATTAATTCCAAATCCATACATCTGATAAAAATTTTCTCCGGAGTATCCACGGGAAAAGGGGAAGCTGTTAGTAAACCGGACCTGGTTTAAAGAATCGCGTTTTTGGAGAGCGCCTTTTAACACCAGGCTATGCGTCGGAGTTAGTCCCGGGAAATACAGATTGGCAGAAGCCAAAAACTGATTACCTGCAATGTTGGAAATGGCCCTGTTGTACTGAAGTAGAACTGTCTGTGCGAAAGAAGGATAAATCTGCATTCTTCCTGCCTGAAGCTGGTGGGTAAATAATAGCTGCGGATCCAGACTAAAATAGGCTTTGTTCGAAATGCTGTCTTTATAAACCCCCTTGAAATATTGCTGATGATAACTAATATTGGCTCCGCCTTCCAGGTTTGTAAGCCAGCGGCCCCTGCTCAGATTGAGTGGAACTGACAATCCAAAATAAGGAAGCAATTCGTTCCAGTATATTTTTTGTCCTTTGAAAAAAGCATTGCGGTCAATTCTGTATTCTGTACCGATATTGATGAATGGAAAGAGTCCTCCATACGTAAAATCCATTCCGGCTTTTTTGTACTGTTCATTACTATTGTAACCGATATATATTTCCGACTGGAAAGTATTGAGTACATTTTGTCCCAACAGGGCCAGCGTATAATCCGGATCATTAATGTACGGTCGCCAACTATGAAAATTAAAAATATGGGTTGTGGCGCTATATGGCCTTTTTTCAAATATTGTATCCGGAAAGGGAAATGGGATTTGGAAAGGGGGTTGATCGAGAGAGAAGACCTTGTGATTTTCCGAAGTATCCAACCGGTTAAAGAGAACAGGTTTTTCGTCGAATGCATTTTTAGAATTCGCCATCTGCAACCTGAATCCTGCACTTGTAAAACTGTTCCAGGTTAGTTTGCCATCAGAGGCGGACAGTTGGTAGTTACCGCTGCTCGCATCGTTTTTCAAAGGGTAAACCTGTCCTTCACGAAGGCAGAAACCCCGATCTTGCTCCTTAAATGTGCGCGTAAAATATATCACATTCTTTTCGGTCGAGATGAAACCAATCGGATCCATCGACCAGTCAACCAGAACCTGTTGATTCCCGGTGGTTATATCAATCTGTACCAGCGCCATCTGACCTCTGTTGTTCCGAACGGCAGAAATTAACTGATTGTCTGTGTAAAATTTCGGATAGGTATACACGAGCTTTTCCGGATTGGGAACCTGCCATAAAATCCGTCCGGAATCCATTGACAATATATCTAGTGAACTATTACCGGCGATGCTCATATTGACAGCAACTATTTTTTGCCCGTCGGGAGAAATATCGGGGGAAAAATATTTTGTTTTCGTCGTGATCCGTTTGTCTTTTTTGGTATACAGATCCAAAACACGAAGAACTGAATAGTCACGCCACCCCCAGCGAAGGTCTGGTTCGTATGCCGTATATATTATTTTATGATTTCGGTAGGAAAAAGCATCGTCGATCGCAACGGCACGAAATTTCACACGGTTGAGTTTTGTTTTTCCGCTTACCCGTTCAGCGAAAGAAGGCGGAAGATCATAGGTGCTGTTTACAAATATGATCCGGTTACTGTCAGCAAATTGCGGGAATAATTGATCTGCAACAAAGTGGCGATTTGAATTTCCGAAAACTGCCTCCGGACTATTGTATGCGTCGTCTGATAATTGATCCTGAAAATAATTCATGGCCCTCGTGCGGAAAGTATCGAATGAGATATTTGAATTTCTCTGTATTGCTTTCTGCAACGGATAGAAGAGGCCTTTAAATGCGGCGGATTCATCGGCAGTTTTTGCCCAGAAATCTTTTCCATACACATCTCTTCCATATGCAACCATCATATAACCGAGTGGATAGTGATCAGGCGTATAATCCCGGTATGAACCGTTGCGCAGCTTCATCCATGAATAATTCTTTTTTGAAACCCAAAGTGCTTCATATCCGGTAAGGAAGAGTGGAAGCCTGCCCCTGCCCTGCTGACTGACCAGGGTTTCCTGATAAACCGCATCCCCCTCGAAAAACCAATTGGGTACGGCAAGACTATTTGCAAAGGCGAGACCATCCTGTCCGAACAGAAAATAAAAAGCCCTGGCAAATCCAACGCAAAAATTGTTGTATTGCTGAACATGGCGGTATTCGTGTATGGCCAGCATCTGATTCCACGGAAGACTTCCGAGTTCAAAACTGTTTTGCGGCGGGGTGAGTTGAAATTCGCTTCTGAATGGCGCCAACTGCACATATCCGTTAGGCACGATTGTCAGATTATGAAAAACAATATCGACTTTCATTTGCCGGCTTCCGATGGTCGATAAGGTTGCCTTGTTTAAAGCCGTTACAAGGAAAGCAACCTGACTGGCTTCAATATCCATCCCTGGCGGATAAATAATATTTGCGGGTATGGAACTGACAGATTTCCACTTAACGGAGGGCGGTGTGCCGCCAAAAATTTGAGCCCTGGCCTGCAGAGCGAACAGGGCCGGTAAAAGGAATAACAAATTTGGAAATCTGTTCATCAAAGTTTGATCTGGAACAAATATTGAAATTATGCCATCATCTTCATAGATGAAACATCATAATTCCTATAACTTCGAATTAACGCATGAAAGTAAAGTCGAATTT
>DASXNJ010000206.1:0-18253 GCA_036495145.1 Puia sp. | reverse complement strand
GATACAGAGATTCCCAAAGAAATACCGATCCTTCCCCTGCGCAATACGGTGCTATTTCCGGGGGTCGTTTTGCCTATCACCGTAGGCCGGGATAAGAGTATCAAAGCAGTCCATGATGCATACAAGACTGACAAATTGATTGGCGTTTTGGCACAACGGGACAGCAGTGTGGAAGATCCCAGCATGAAGGAACTGGTGGATGTGGGAACGATTGCCCGTATTATTAAAGTTATCAAGATGCCTGATGGGGGCACAACTGTTATTCTCCAGGGTAAAAGAAGGTTTAAAGTAGGGTCGATTACGACGGATGAGCCCTATTTCAAAGCTCAGGTGCTTTTGTTACAGGAGGAAGACGCGCCAAAGGATCAGGACTTTGAAGCATATGTTTCAAACATTAAAGACCTGGCAGCCCAGATAATCCAGCTCTCGCCCAATATACCCACCGAAGCGTCGATCATATTGAAGAATATTGAGAATCCTTCCTTCCTTATTCATTTTATATCCAGCAATCTGAATTCAGAGCTGACGGAAAAACAGGAATTACTGGCCACCGATCATATCAGATCCCGCGCAGACCTGTTGATGCAGCTTTTGCAGCGGGAACTGCAATTTGCCGAATTAAAAAATAAACTCACCAATAAAACGAAAACCGAACTTGATAAGCAGCAACGGGACTATTTTCTCCAGCAACAATTAAAGAGCATCAAAGACGAACTTGGCGGGGATAGTAATGAACGTGAGCTGAGGGAAATGCAAAAAAAGGCGGAATCCAAAAAATGGCCGCAAACTGCCAGAGATATTTTTAAGAAAGGGATTGAAAAACTCGAACGGATGCATCCGAGTACTCCGGATTATTCCATTGTATACAATCACCTTGATCTGATGCTTGATCTTCCCTGGAATGAATATACCGAGGACCAGTATGATTTGAAGAAGGCATCGAAAGTGCTTGATCAGGATCATTACGGTATGAAAAAAGTAAAGGAAAGGATACTTGAATATCTGGCAGTACTGAAACTTAAAGGTGATATGAAGAGCCCGATTCTTTGTTTTGTCGGACCTCCAGGTATTGGTAAAACATCTCTTGGTAAAAGTATTGCTGCGGCGATTGGTCGCAAATATGTACGGATAAGTCTCGGCGGCCTGCATGATGAAAGTGAAATCCGTGGTCATCGTAAAACCTATATCGGTGCGATGCCCGGAAGAATTTTGCAATCGTTAAAGAAAGCCAAGTCGTCCAATCCGGTGATGATCCTGGACGAGATTGATAAAGTGGGAACTGATTTCAGGGGTGATCCGACTTCTGCCTTATTGGAAGTGCTCGATCCCGAACAGAACAATACATTTTATGATAATTATCTTGAGCAGGAATACGATCTCAGCCGGGTTTTATTTGTTGCAACTGCAAACGATATCAGTCATATTCAACCGGCTTTAAGAGATCGTATTGAAATCATTGATCTGAGCGGATACGCGGTGGAAGAAAAAGTGGAAATCGCAAAGCGGCATCTGATTCCGAAGCAAAAGGAAGCTCATGGTCTTAAAGGACAAAATTTAAAATTATCTGATAAAAACCTGATAAAAATCATTTCGGATTATACCCGTGAAAGTGGTGTCAGGGAACTGGACAGGCAACTGGCTTCTATCATGCGTTACGAAGCAAAAGAATATGCCTTTAAGTCAAAACTAAAAGCATCCGTTACAGAAAAAGATATTGAAAAAGTCTTGGGAAAACCCCGGTATAGTAATGATCTCTACAAAGTGGCTAATATGCCCGGGGTAGCGGTGGGGCTTGCCTGGACTTACGTAGGGGGAGATATATTATTTATTGAAACCAGCATCAGTGATGGCAAAGCGGACCTGAAACTGACAGGAAATCTTGGAAATGTTATGAAGGAAAGCGCTACCACGGCGCTGACTTATCTGCAATCGAATGCAAAGAAATATGGCCTCAATCCTGATGTGTTTGCAAAGAAGACCTTACATATTCACGTGCCTGAAGGAGGCACGCCTAAAGACGGTCCGAGTGCCGGCATTACTATGATGACTTCACTGGCGTCTGCCATCACCGGGAAAAGGGTAAAACCATACCTGGCAATGACTGGTGAGATCACATTACGCGGTCAGGTATTACCTGTAGGCGGAATCAAAGAAAAAATTCTGGCAGCCAGACGAGCCGGAATCAAAGAAGTTATTTTATGCTGGCAAAATGAAAAGGATATCAGCGAAATTGATTCAAACTTTATCAGGGGTTTGAAATTTCATTATGTCAAGAATATGCAGCAGGTGCTGGATCTTGCACTTACTTAAAACGGGAACAGAGATTGAAGACTGGAAGTCTGTTGTGAAGAAGTGATTCAAATTTTGCTTTAGTTTCCAGCTTTTCGAGTTAATTTTATTAACAGCTCTTTCACATTACATGATTAAACCATTGGAATTTCCTTACGTTATATATACAAACACAAAGATTTTCATGTTGGTTGTTTTAAGGGTTAAAAAAAGTTCCTCCATGTCTATGGAGGAATTCTTGTTTTAGCCTAAAGCCTAAAGCAAAACTTGAATCAAAACTTTACAACCGACTTCCAGACTTCCAAACTTTCATACTTCCACGTTTTGCTTTGAGGTTTTCGCTTTAAGCTTTGCGTTCTTAAATGCTTCCATAGCATTCAACCCCAGCAGATCAAACATTGCATTGTCTTCTTCAAAAGAAGGATTCGGAGTGGTAAGCAGTTTATCCCCGGCAAAAATAGAATTGGCACCTGCCATGAAACAAAAAGCCTGCTCAGGTAAACTCATTTCAGCACGGCCGGCACTTAATCTGACCATGGATTTTGGCATCAGTATCCTGGCGGTTGCAATCATTCGGACCATATCCCATATGTCCACTTTTGGATTATTTTCGAGAGGAGTTCCCTTTACCCGAACCAGCGCGTTGATGGGTACGCTTTCCGGATGCTCAGCCATTGTGGCCAGGGTTTGCAGCATGTTTATCCGATCCTCGTGGGCTTCACCCAACCCGATAATACCTCCGCAACAGACGCTGATTCCGGCCCTTCTCACATTCCCTAATGTGTTCAACCTTTCTTCATATGTCCGGGTGCTGATGATTTCATTGTAATATTCGGGAGAGGTATCCAGGTTATGGTTATAAGCATAGAGTCCGGCATTTGCCAGTCTGGCAGCCTGCGAATCGGTGAGCATACCCAGGGTGCAGCAAACTTCCATCCCCATCGCATTGACTCCCTCTACCATTTCGAGTACCCGGTCAAAATCCCTGTTATCCCGGACTTCACGCCATGCGGCGCCCATACAAAAGCGTGTGGATCCGGCCAGTTTTGCCTTCTCTGCATATTGTAACACTTCTTCCGTCTGCATCAAAGCATGCACTTTCACGTCCGTATTATATCGGGCCGCCTGCGGACAATAGGAACAGTCCTCGGAACAACCACCGGTTTTCACCGAAAGCAGCGTACAAACCTGAACTTCAGCAGTATTGTTATAGGTCCTGTGAACAGTGGCTGCCCTGTAAACCAGCTCCAACAGAGGTGATTCGTATATTTCCTGTATCTCTTGTTTTGTCCAGTTGTTGCGGATCATTTCCAGAATTTTAGTAAACAGATTATAAATGGTAATTGAAATTCGTCTTTGGTGTTAAAGCAAGCAGGGTTTCATACATCAGCCTTATGGTCTGTTCGATGTCATTTCGGTTGAGCATTTCAACTGTCGTATGCATATACCTTAGAGGTATTGAAATCAGAACGGACGGACAGCCTTCATTTGCATACGCAAAGGAATCCGTGTCTGTTCCCGTACTTCTGGAAACGGCGCGAAGCTGAACGGGTATATTTTTTTTTGCGCTTATATCCCGCACGAAAGACAGGAGCAGGTTATGCACAGCTGGTCCGAATGCGAGAGAAGGACCTTTGCCACAGGTAATATCTCCTTCAACCATTTTATTCACCATGGGTGTGGCAGTGTCGTGCGTAACATCCGTAATAATAGCCACATCCGCTTTAATCTTGCGGGCGATCATTTCCGCACCCCGCAATCCAACTTCTTCCTGAACCGCGTTGACGATGTACAGGCCATACGGCAGTTTCTTTTTATTTTCCTTCAGCAGCCTTGCCACTTCTGCAATCATGAATCCACCGATCCGATTGTCGAAGGCCCGTGCTATTAATGTATCATAAGCCAGTTCATCAAACCCGTCCTGATAGGTAACGACCGACCCGGGATGAATGCCCAGTGACTCAATGTCTTTTCGATTGCGCGCACCGCAGTCAAGAAAAAGATTTTCCACTTTTGGATGTACTTCCTTAGCATCCGCTCCAATGCGCGTATGAATAGCCGGCCAGCCGAATACCGCTTTTACAGGTCCTTTTGTTCCATGTATGATGACTCTCTGGCCGGGTGCCACCTGGTGATCCACACCGCCGTTCCTCTTGAGATACATTAATCCCTCCGGGTTTATATAATTGACGAACCAGCTAATTTCATCAGCGTGCGCTTCGATTACTACCCTGAACTTTGCATCGGGATTTATGACACCGACGGCTGTTCCATAAGCATCCGTGAACCAGGAATCAATAAATGGCTTAAGATATTCAAGCCATATTTTCTGACCACCACTTTCAAATCCAACGGGGGACGGCGTATTCAAATATTTTTTCAAAAAGACAAGTGAAGCAGGGGGAAGAATGGTTTTTTTGGGATTGTTTCCGGAAGCGGCTTTGGCCATGAATAGAATTTAGGGCCAAAAATAATCAAATTGGCAGTATCGCCGTCAGTAATGCGGAAAGCGCCATTAATCCATCTAAAACGAAGTAATAGAGATAATCGGAGATACTGTTTTTTGCCTTATTATAAACCAACGAAAGAATCAATCCGGGTATCATCAGAATCAAAACTGCTACCGTAGAAATATTTGTAAAGAGCAGTACAAGAGTAAAAATAAAAAATGCAATGATGGAAAAAATAAACAATCGGTTTACACCTGTTTCGTCGAAATAATTGACCATGGTGCGGATGCCCTCAAGTTTGTCATCGGCCCGGTCCCGATAATCGAAAACAATACAAATAGCATAAATAAGAAAGAAACGGCTGGCTGCAAACCATTTCATTTCATGATTGTAATGATGCAGCAAACCTGAAACGAATACAGGAAGAATAGCTGTCACATAGGTCCAAACAGTAGTCAGAAAAATGGTTTTGCCAATGGCCACCTGCTTCAGAAACCGGAAATAGGGAAGCGGGATCTTTGGCGCTGAATACAGGAAAGTAAGAAAAGTGGCGAAAAAAAGCGCAAACCAATGTTCCCGTAGTTTATAAAAAAAGACAAGTGATCCCACGACACCGATGAAATAAAGTAAAAGGTGGGTGCTTTTGTGTCGGATCGACCAGGTTGACCTGTCTGTCGTCGTATGGTCCTGCGGGGTCAGGTACCAGTGAAAATTATAACTGCAAAGTGTTGCAAAAAAAACAAACCAGTAATAATCGGCCGGAACGGGCAGATTTAATAAATAGCCGCTTTGCCAGGTCATTAATACCGCGCAAGCTGATATGTAAATACTGCTGAAGAGAAAATAATCGAAAACTTTCCGGATCCAGACCAAAGTATCTTGAATTATTGAGTCACGACAACTTTACCGGTAGCAGCTGTGTCACTTCGATTTCCTTTCAGGTCGATGAGTACAAATTTGAAATCAAAAGTGTCGTTTTCGCCATTAATTCCATAACTGATATTGGCCCACGACAAAGACGCGCTGAATTCTGCTTTACTTGCGTCCGGAGTTTGTGGTAAGAAAGTCATAAAAGTATCGGATGTCAGATCATTTGGGGGAACCGGCGTCTGATTATAACGATGACGGAAAATCAGCAATGTATCATTAGACAGATTTCCGCCTGACTGGGAATATGTCAGTACTGCATTAAAACTACCATCCGGCGTAACCAAATCTGTATATGATTTCATTTTGAGGCTGGGCTTAGCGGAATTCTGATTCTTACTGCATCCTAGCAGCACCAATAATAAACAAATTAAAACAAGAATCCTCGGTCTCATGAATGTGATTTGGACGGCACAAATTAAAGGATTTTCGCGAAATGCTTTAGTATTGTACCGGTTAAACTTTTGATCTGAAATATCTCTTCCGCATGCAGGATCTAAACAGCGATCATACTACTTACCAATACGATAGAATCTTTAACGGGTTGCCCGGGAAGTTTGAAGAAAAGGCACTGGAACTTTTCAAATTTCAATATCTCGATAATATGCTTTACAGGAATTTTGCAAATCGTTTTGATGCCAATCCGGTCAACGTTAAAGTTTTGCGACAGATTCCTTTTTTACCGGTATCTTTTTTTAAGACGGAAATTGTGACGACAGGAAAATTTAATGCTGAGATTATTTTTGAAAGCAGCGGTACAACAGGGCAAACGGCCGCCCGGCATTTTGTGAAGCACCTGGGAATTTATCGTGAAAGTTTCGTTAAAGGGTTTGAATTTTTTTATGGCAGCATCGGAGATTATTGCATACTTGGATTGTTGCCTGCATATCTTGAAAGAACGGGGTCTTCGTTGATAAAAATGGTGGAAGAATGGATGCGCATAAGTAATCATCCGGAGAATGGTTTTTATCTGTATGAGTTTGAAAAACTGCGTGACGTGTTGTTAAAACTGGAGAGTATGAAACAACGTACACTCCTGATCGGGGTAAGCTTCGCTTTGCTGGATTTTGCTGAAAAATATTCAATGCAGTTATCCAATACAATTGTAATGGAAACCGGAGGCATGAAAGGAAGAAGAGAGGAAATCACCCGGGAAGAATTACATCAGAAACTTAAACAGAAACTGGGTGTAAAACACGTGCATTCAGAATATGGGATGACAGAATTGTTATCACAGGCTTATTCAACGGGAGATGGGATATATCAGCCAGTACCCTGGATGAAGATGATGATCAGAGATGAAGACGATCCCCTGACCCTGCATCATTCCGGTGAAGGTCTTCTGAATATTATTGACCTGGCAAACCGGTATTCCTGTTCATTTATTTCAACGGACGATGTGGCGAAACTTTCTAATGACGGAAGTTTTGAAATTTTGGGAAGAATGGATAATAGCGATATACGCGGTTGCAGTCTGATGGTGATTTAAGGATAAGGAATATCTATTAAACCCGTACATGGGATCCTGCACTTTTTTTGACTGCTTTCTGTTGCGAGTTCGACCAGGCGTATTGTGTTATAACCATGTTCAGGTTTCACTTTCAGCGGTCCTTTATTTACAATATTGTTATAAAGATCGTCGTAGAAACCTCCATAATTTCCAGGTAGGGACGGATATTTTTCATTTATAACTTTCCCGTTTACTTCGGTATGCAGCAGCCCGTAAATATTTTCTGCCTCGCGGCCCCAGTCCGCAGCCGTTGGAAGAAAACCTTTTCTGAGCAGCGCTTCCTGTGGATCTTCACCATACTTTATAAATGAGCCGAGTCTTCCATGTATGGCATACCGGGGGCCGGGCTCACGAACAAGCATACCTGATTTTAAAATTATTTTTGTAAAATCATAGTCGAGCCAGATTTCAAAATAATCGATGGCTTTTGCATGTGGTCTTTGAATACGGATATCAGCCGTGATAAATTGCGGTAGTCCGAAAAGAACGAGTGCCTGATCAATCAGATGAGCACCGAGATCGTATAATATGCCGCTGCCAGGTATATTTTCTTCCCGCCATGCATTGGGTCTAAGCTCCGGCCGGTACCTGTCGTAATGGGCTTCGAATTCAACTATTTCGCCGATCAGGTTTTCCCTGAGCAATTGCCGGATGGTCAGGAAATCAGATACATACCGGCGGTTTTGATAAACACTGAGCACCCGGTTATTCTTTTCTGCCCGGGCGATTAGTTTTTTTGCATCTTCTGAAGTAATCGTAAATGGCTTTTCCAATACTACGTGTTTGCCGGCATCCAAAGAACGCCAGGCATAATCAAAATGTGAGTCATTGGGAGTTGTAATGACAATGAGTTCAAGATTCTTATCGGCGAGCATATCATCGAGATTACGGACAATTTTTACAGACGGGTATTTCTCCCCGGCGTCATTACCCTTACGCTGTAAAATTGATTGTAACTGAAATTTGGGATTGGTTACTATAAAAGGCAGGTGCATAAATTGGGCAGCGACTCCATAACCGACTACGCCTGTTTTCATATCAAGCAATTTTCTTTCGAAGTTAAGCCGGATGTACTAACCATATCAGAGGGAGTTTAAAAATTTCATCAGTCGATTTCTTTCCTGGACGGAAAGGGACGAAAATGCCTGTTTCGAGGCTGTCAAAGGTCTGACCAGTTGACCCGCCTGTATCATTTGATTTGTGACAGGCAGTTAATCCGAACAGAGCTATAGATATGATCTGAATTTGTATTTTCAATTTTTCACTTCCTAAATTTTTTTCTTTAGGGTTTACGATTTGAGTTGAATCACAACCTGACCCTGATCAACACGGGTGGCGAATCTTTTTAATCCCCTTTCCGCAGGTCCTTTTACGACCTGACCTTCCAAATTAAACTTGCTTCCATGAAGCATACATTGGTATCCATTTTGACTTACAATCAATTGATTTTGCTGATGGGTACATTCAAGTAAAAGTGCTTCAAAGTCATTTGCAGATGATTTGCGAACGGCGATGTCATAAAACCAGCCTTCTGGTCGTACGATTTGAAGTGACTCATTTACGAAAGCAGTAGATGGTATTCGTACAGTATTCTCTGAAACCGGAAGTTTTAATACTTTGGATGCGGGGCTGCAGGCAATCAGATCTGAAATCAGAAAACCTGCGCCTGCCATCAGACAAGCCCTGCATGTTGAAGTCAGAAATTTTCTACGTGCTATCTGCATACGTCCAAGGTTTGAATTAAAAAGAATATCCGATTCCCAGATTTAAAAACTTGTTGCTTTGCTGATAGGGCAAAGCATTCGGCGCAGGATTAATAACCAGGGCAGGGTTTTGGGGACCGGTATGCATCAGGCGGACATCCAATTTAATTGCAACATTGGGCAGCGGCAGATAACCAAATCCCATAATGAGATGAGTCTGATCCTCCGTTCCGTCATAAATTCCCTTCCCTTCCGAAGCGATACCTGAATTCATGTTTAGTGCCTCGAAACGCGCGAAACTGATGAAACTGGCATTGGTGGATTTTTTGAACAGCCAGTTATACGCAATTTCCACATATGCGCCATACATGCCGGTAGCCGTGTTATTTCCATAAACCGTATTTATCTTTCCAGCGTCAGGATAACTGATATATGTGCCAAGTGCTTTTCCGGACCAGGCATTCTGTTCAAATTGCACATCGGCCTCTCCTAGATATATGGGTGTTCCGAATGCCCCACCGTTCAAACCCAGACTGTCTGAACCCTTGGGACTTAATGTTACCGTTCCCCCACCATAACCAGAAACCTGGAATTTGAAATTCTTCCAGAAATATTGCACTGCAGCAGTTACCGCGATATTATTTGCGGACGCCAGGTTCCCTTCGGCGCGGCCACCGCGGATACCGTTACCATGTTCGAAATTCTGACCCGCCAGTCCGTTCATTAATGCGAAGCTGTAATTCAATGGAATCCTTTCACTGTTTCCGTAAAATCCGATACCCAGTTCCCGCCATGTGGCAGGAATTATGAATGTTTCAACTAAGGGTCTTTCAACGCCATTAAAATTTACGGGCAAATGATTTTCGTTCAGGATTCCTATTCTTGGTACAAATAATCCGGCAATGATATATTGATTTGCGTTCAGGTTGAATTTCAGGAATGCCTGTTCCATGGAAATTTCAGCATTATTGCTAACACCGCCTTCAACCTTGGCGTTTTCCAGTTCCAGCTCTGAAAAAAAGGAGATTTTCTGCGAAAACTGATGTCCGACAAACAGTACGGCTCTTTCAAGGGTAACCGTCGACTGTTGTAAATTAAAATTGCGTTGATAGAAAGCACTACCGTATCCGGAAATAACTGTTTTTTGAGCATTGGATCCTGCCTGCAGGGAATCCTCATTTGTCATCATGAGTTTCTGCGCATTTGTTGTTGTAAACTTTTGAGCGTCAATATTTTGATAAAAAAATAAGAAACCAAGACAAAGGGTTATGAGGTATTTCATGCTGCAAATGAATCTTATAATGCGTTGAACTCATTACGCATTCGGAAATATCATTTACATAATGCGGAAAAAATGCAGTTTCAACGGTTTAAAGAAAAATCGGGATATTTATATTTAAATAAAAACAGTTTTATGAATATGGTTAAAACGGGGTTGACTTTTTTATTGGCGATTGCAGGTTTCAGTTTTAGCAAGGCTCAGACAGCGGACGAAATTGTAAATAAATATGTGGATGCCATGGGGGGTAAGGACAAACTGGGACAAATCAAAACGGTATATGTTGCGAATACCACCCAGGCTATGGGAAATGAAGGGCCCAGTACAACCCAGATCATCGATGGAAAAGCTTTCCGGCTGGACTATGAAATTAACGGTCAGAAAACGACTCAGGTTTATACAGACAAAGGGGGTTGGCAGATAAATCCATTTATGGGAGCAACAACCGCTCAGCCAATACCTGAAGAAATGTATAAACAAAGTAAAGGGCAGTTATATTTTACAGGACCCTTGTATAATTACGCAGCCAAGGGAAATAAGGTGGAACTTTTGGGTAAGGACGGAAATGCATATAAGTTGAAAATTACGAATACTGATTCTGTTGAAACGATTGCCTATATAGATGCTGCGACGTATTATCTGACCAAAATTACACGGCAGACAAATTTCATGGGCAACAGTATGGAACTGACTGTTTCGTTTTCAAATTTTAAGAAAACTGATTTCGGAGTTACCATACCCTATACAACAGAAATAAATTATGGTGGTCAATTTTCTGTAACCAATAATATCACCAAGATCGAGTTTAATAAGACTATTGATCCGGCTGTATTTGAAATGCCAAAGTCTTAAAAACTTAATGTCTGAAAATTTTAATTGAAGAAGACGCCCCCGCAAGATCTTGCGGGGGTTTTTGTTGTACAGCGGTATAGATTTCAAAAGCGTACGCCGGCTGTACAAAAACGGACAGACTCCATTTCCTCATATTTGCATTTATTTGGTAGCCAATATTTTATAAATATGGCATCGGTTTGGGGAGATATGGTTTAAACCTTCATTATATTTTTAAATGTTTAAAAATAACCTGAAAATTGCCTGGCGCAATCTAATCAAGGACCGACAGTTCACTTTTTTGAACTTATTGGGCTTAGCGACAGGGCTCACCTGTACCATATTGATTTATTTATGGGTTCACGATGAATACCAGTTTGATAAATTTCACGAGAAAGATGCACGGTTATATCAACTCATGGAGCACCGTAAAGGAAAGGGTGAAATTTTTATTGCCGATGAGAGTTCCGGACTGCTGGCGGAAACTGTTGCAGCGCAGAATCCCGATGTGGAATATGCTGCCGCTGAGGCACCGGCCTCCTGGTTTCAGAAATTCACCCTGAGTGTTGGCGATAAAAATCTGAAAGCAACCGGTCAGTATGTAGGAAAGGATTATTTCAATATTTTTTCATTTAAACTCATAGATGGGAACCCGGATAAGGTGCTGGCGGATAAAGACAACATTGCTATTTCCGACGAGCTGGCAATGAATCTTTTTAATACGACTCAAAACCTGATCGGAAAGAAAATTACTTTTCAACAGAATCAGGTTTTTTTTGTGAGCGGGGTTTTTGAAAAAGTACCCATTCGCAGTTCGGAACAATTTGATTTTGTTTTACCCTTCGAATACTATAAACAAATTCAACCCTGGGTTACGAGTTGGGGCAATACCGGTCCGCATAATTTCATCGTTCTTAAAAAAGGAACCGATGTCAATGCATTCAATAAGAGAATCGCCGGATTAATCACCAGGAGTAGTGGTGATACTACACGTTCTCCCTTTGCGATGCGTTTTTCGGATAACTATCTTCAGAATAGTTTTGATCACGGAAACCGTATCGGTGGTCGTATAGTAAATGTGAAACTATTTTCGATCATTGCTTTTTTCATTCTTACGATTGCCTGTATCAACTTTATGAATCTTTCAACTGCGAAAGCATCCAGGAGATTAAAGGAAGTCGGGATAAAAAAAGTGGTGGGCGCGGGCAAAAAACAACTCGTTTTACAATTTCTGGGCGAGTCCATTCTATTGACCTTTGTTGCCGTCATTATTGCCCTTGGACTGGTATATCTGTTACTGCCGCAATTCAACCGGATTACAGGAAAGGAAATCAGTCTTCATCCCGATGCGGGCCTGATCACCGGGTTGATTGGCATCGGTTTGTTCACCGGTATTGCGTCGGGGAGTTATCCCGCTTTGTACCTGGCTGGATTTAATCCCATCATGATTTTAAAAGGACGAATGCGCAATTCAATCGGTGAAATCTGGGCTCGCAGGGGACTGGTTATATTCCAATTTGCGATTTCCATTTTTATGATTGTCGGGGTCCTCGTAATATACCGCCAAATCCAATATATACAACATAAGGATCTGGGGTATCAAAAGGATCATGTTATCCGAATGGATTGTGAAGGGAAATTGATATCAAACGAAGAAAATTTCATTGCGCAATTAAAAAAAGTCCCCGGAGTGGTGAATGCCTCCTTCACATATAATGTGATGATCGGACGCAATTATGGCAACAATGGCCTTGAATGGGAAGGCAAACCTCCCAATGAATATATCTATTTCGAAGGGTTCGGAGGGGGCTATGATTTTATTGAGACGATGGGCATGAAACTGGCTGAAGGCAGAAGCTTTTCAAAAAATTATGGTGATGAATCGCACAACATTATCATAAACGAAGAAGCGGCCAGGATCATGGGATTCAAAAACCCGGTAGGAAAAAGCGTTACGCTATTTGGCAATCCGAAACAGATCATCGGCGTGGTAAAAGATTTTCATTTTGAATCGCTTCGGGAAACGGTAAAACCGCTTTACATGGATTTAATCAGGCAGGACTCTTCACCGTGGAATAAACTGATGATTCGTGTACAGGCCGGAAGGGAGGCTGAGACAGTTGAAAGGATCAAAAATTTGTACGAAACGTTCAATCCGGGTTTTCCCTTTGACTTTCATTTTATTGATGAACTATACGAAAAACAGTATGCCGCTGAATTGCGGGTCGGGATCTTATCCAAATATTTTGCCGGCCTCGCCATTTTGATTTCCTGCCTTGGATTGTTCGGGCTGACGGCATTTACTGCTCAAAAAAGGCAAAAAGAAATTGGCATACGTAAAGTGATTGGCGCCTCGGTTCCTGACCTCGTGGTTATGCTCTCGACGGATCTGCTCAGGCAGGTATTGGTAGCAATTCTGATTGCCGTTCCAATATCCTGGTGGATTATGAACCAATGGCTGGATGGATTTGCTTACCGGGTGCCCATCGGTTTGGGTGTTTTTTTGATCGCTGCTTTTTCAATTATCGCGATTACGTTTTTGACGGTTAGTTACGAATCTTTTAAGGCTGCCTTCAGGAATCCGGTTACCAGTTTAAGATCGGAGTAAAATAGCCTGGAGCCCATGCCTGAACCTTTTTGATCTCAGGAAATGCATGGTTTGTCGCAGTGAAGCCGCATTATAAGCTATATATTCGGACATTGCAGCATATGCATTTTCAATGAGTACTCGCTGGTACAGGTCCAAGGTAGCAATTGTTTTTTTTCATATCCTCGCATGGGTGATATTATTCACGCTGCCCACATTATTCCATCGGGAACCTGACCAGCAGCAGTTGAATTTTAAGGCGATGTTCAGAACGAGGTTTCTGGTTTTTGATATCTGCTGGATACTCTTATTCTATTTTAATTTGCTGGTACTGATCCCGAGATTTCTGAACCGGAAGAAGATCGGCATCTATATTTTTCTGATTATCTTTCTTTTGGCCGCATTAATCACTGCCATCAATATATTCCCCAAAGAAGGGGAAAGACCCGGCGTTCACCGGGAATATTTTTTTGTCATTTTCCCTTATTTTTTTATTTGGGCAATCAGCACCGTTTACTGGTTTGTCACGGACAAGATCAGAACTGAACAACGGATGAAAGAAAGAGAAAATGAGAATCTGAAAACGGAGCTTTCATTTTTAAGATCGCAGGTGAGTCCACATTTCCTTTTTAATGTATTGAACAACATGGTTGCCATGGCCCGTCTGAAGTCAGATCAGTTGGAGCCGTCGCTTATCAGGCTTTCCGGGCTGATGCGGTATATGTTGTATGAATCAGATGACACTTCAGTGACCTTACTTCGGGAAATCGAATATGTGAACAGTTATATAGAGTTGCAGAAGATCAGATACGCCAAATCCCTGTGTATTAAAGTGAATATGGATCCTGGTGACAGCCAGTTGATTGAGCCGATGCTATTGATTCCTTTTATTGAAAATGCTTTTAAACATGGAACCGGAATGATCGACGAACCTGTCATCGATATTTATTTGAAGATATCTGAAGGGCTGATTGATTTTCGTGTAAAAAATAAATTCAACCCGTTAAATGAAGAAATCAAGGACCGCACTTCAGGAATCGGGTTGCAGAATGTGATACGCAGGTTAAATTTGCTCTACGATCAGAAGCATATCCTGTCTATTGACAAAGAAAACGGATGGTATAGTGTCTCTCTACAGATTAAACTTCATTAAGGATGAAATGTATTGCCGTAGACGATGAGCCGTTGGCGCTTGCACTCTTACAGGATAATATCCGTCAGATTCCGACACTGGAACTTGTTGCTTCCTGCAACACGGCAATGGAGGCGATGGCTGTTTTGAATCAGCAAGAGATAGACCTTATATTTCTGGATATACAAATGCCCGGACTTACCGGATTGCAGCTTTTACAATCGCTTTCAATCAAACCCATGGTCATTCTCATTACGGCGTATGAAAAATATGCGCTGGAGGGATTTAACCTGGACGTGATTGATTATCTCGTCAAGCCTGTTCCCTTTGAGCGTTTTTTGAAAGCCTGCAATAAAGCGATTGAGTATTACCGTCTCAAAAAAAATGTACCGGGTGAATCGCAGATCTGGCCGGAATATTTTTTTGTCAATGCGGAATACGGGCTTGTTAAAATAGTTTTCTCGGAAATCCGGATGATCGAAGGCCTGAAAGATTATCTGAAAATCCATTTGGGAGAAACCAAACCCCAGATTATACGAATGAGTCTGAAATCCATTGAGGAAAAACTTCCTCCAGGGAAATTTTTCCGCATTCATAAATCTTATATTATTTCTCTATCCTATATCACAGCCATTCGCCGGAATTCTGTATTCCTGGGAGAACTGGAATTACCCCTAAGTGATCTTTACAAGGATGACCTGATGCGCGAGATCGGGCAGGGAACCAAATGAGATTGCATTTGGTCGCGGGATTTTAACCGCTCGTCTCAATTCATATTTGAATGCGGACATGCCGAACTAGTTTTACAGTTACAAAATGATACCATGAGATATTTGCTGATGTTGACGGTCTTTCTTGCGGGTGGTTTTTCGGTAAACGCCCAATTCCCCACCGGCGGCGCGGGTAAGGGGGCGCCCAATATGGGTCATGTATATGGTAAACTGATCGACAGCAGCGGTCATCCGATTTCAGAGGCCACTGTTTTATTACTCCATAATAAATATGATTCGACAACCAAGAAATCAAAACAGGTTTTATTAAAAGGACTTACGAGCAATTCCAAAGGAGAATTCAGTTTTGAAGATCTCCCCATTTTTGGAGCCTTAAAATTGAAAATATCTGCAACCGGATATAAGCCATTGGAACAATCCATCATGTTTCAGATGAAAATGCCTCCGGGTGGTGTACCAAAAAATGTTACAGACCCTGCCCAGGCAGTGAATGCGATGAGCAGTACGATCAATGGCTTTGACAAGGATCTGGGTAATATTAAAATGGTAACAGATATATCGCAACTCCAAACGGTTACGGTGAGCGCGACCAAGTCCACTTTGAAAATGGACATCGATAAAAAAGTATATAATGTTGAAAAAGATCTCGTGAATGCGGGTGGTACGGCGATGGATGTAATGAAAAATGTTCCGTCTGTGAATGTCGACATTGACGGTAATCTGACGTTGAGAAATTCACCCCCCATACTTTATATTGACGGCCGGCCTACTACTTTAACGCTGGATCAGATTCCGGCAGACGCAATTGAGAGCGTTGAAGTTATCACCAATCCTTCAGCCAAATTTGAAGCGTCCGGCGGTGGGTCAGGGATTGTAAATATTATTCTTAAGAAAAACCGAAAGACCGGTTATAACGGAAACGTCCGTGCAGGGGTTGATAGTCATGGTGCGCTGAATGGCGGATTAAACTTCAACCTGCGGCAGGACAAATTTAATTTTACCGCCAACGGTTTTTATAATCAGAACAGAGCGGTAACAACCGGAAGTGTCGACAGATATAACTATACAGATACGCCAACTTCTATCAACCAAATGCAAACGGAAAAAAATCGCGGTGCTTTTGCATTCGGCAGTCTGGGCCTGGATTATTTTGTTACCAACAGGACAACGTTTTCTTTAACGGGAATCCATGTTCATGGTGAATTTAAACCTGAACAGGTATTGAATATTATGAACAATACCGATTTCCCCAGTGGAACAGAAACAGATTACAGCACACGAAATGTAAATACCCAGAGAGATTTTAATGCCAATGGGTTGCAGTTTGCATTTAAACATTTGTTTCCAAGAGAAGGGGAAAATATAACGGCTGATGCGAATTATTTCGCCGGTATGAACGACAATAATGCATTAACGGTATCCAATTATCTGACCGGTCATCCCGGTTCTTCCGTCGGAAATACCCAGCAACAGAAAATCACGGGGAACGGCAAGAATAAATTTCTCACTATCCAAACTGACTACGTTCGTCCGTTTAATGCAAAAACCAAGCTGGAAGCCGGATTGAGATTAAATACCCAGCATCTGGTTAGTAATACATACACGTACTATGATACTTTAGGTAACAATGATTTTTATCTGGTTCCCCAGGCCTCCACAAATTATAATAATACCAATAATGTATACGCAGCGTACGTGTCATTTACATCAGCCATTAAGGATTTTGGTTACCAGGCTGGTTTAAGAGCTGAAAGTTCAAATTATACCGGAGAACTTGTGAATGAGAAAATGAATTTCAGTAACAAATACCCAATCAGCCTTTTCCCTTCATTATTCCTGAGCCAGAAATTTAAAAATAAACAGGAAATTCAGCTTAGTTACACACGCAGAATAAACCGGCCGAATTTCTTTCAACTAATTCCGTTTACAAATTATTCTGACAGTCTGAATATTACCAGGGGTAACCCGAATCTGCGTCCGGAATTTACCAATTCATTTGAACTTTCATATCTGAAAACATTTGTTGGAAACAATACCTTTCTTGCCTCTGCCTATTATAAAAGAACCAATGATCTGATCACAAGGTATCTGGACACATTTACCAATGCGATCACCGGGAAGCAGGATTTTGTAAACACATGGGTCAATGCAAACTACAGTCAGACTGTCGGCGCCGAACTAACGGCTGTAAATACCATCACAAATTGGTTCGATGTGACTACGAATGTGAATGTTTATAATTCTTATATTAATATTACGAACGTAAACACTACTTCACAACCGGCATTATGGAGCTGGTTTGGTAAAATTAATGCGAATTTCAAACTACCCTGGAAATTAAAAATGCAGGTAACCGGTTTTTATCAGTCAAAATCAAATCTGCCTGTGAATTCAAGCGCGGGGACGCAGGGTGGCGGCCCCGGCGGGAATGCCGGTGTTCAAAGTGCCTCTCAGGGATATATTGGAGCATTCTGGGCCGTGGATGCAGCTATCAGCAGAAGCTTTCTTAAAAACGATGCGGCCTCGATCAGCGTGTCGATGGCTGATATTTTTCATACACGCTGGACAGACCAATATTCCGAAAGTGAGTTTTTTAACCAGCAGTATAACCGCATCAGAGATCCCCAGTTAGTAAAAGTGAATTTTACTTACCGGTTCGGAAAATTGGATGTTTCTGTTTTCAAAAGAAAAAACATGAACAATTCAGGTGCGCAGGATGCCATGCAGGGAGCACAATAAGTAATTGTTAATTGTCAATTATTAATTGTCAATTATGTTACCAGAATTTTATATAAAGGGCCACAAGCAATAGCA